>NZ_JACVBS010000020.1:0-101911 GCF_014852545.1 Variovorax sp. VRV01 | reverse complement strand
AAGTTTCTGCGCCTCGTGCAGTGCGGAAAGGCTACGCTGACGTTTTGAACGGCTGTTGCTCTTGCGCAAAGCACAGGTCGGCAACGGGTTCGTCGCGGCGGCAGCGCGACGGACTACAGTCGGCCAGGAGCCGACGTTCGACGGCGTCTCTCAGTTGCGCCGGTTTCCTTCATTTCACCGAAACAAGAACATGCCCAATTTTGATGATGCGTGGCCTTTCGAAGACGCTCCGAATCTCGCATGCTTCACCGTGAAGTCAATCATGGGCGAGGCCGCACCAATTCTCCTCGTGTACCACGATGAGGACGATGGCGCTTGGCAGATGCTGCCCGACAATGGTGCCGATGTTTCAGCAGCGATGATCGTGGCGCTGGAGCAGTTGTTAAGGCTGGACGAGACTCTGGTTGAACTTGCAAACCTGCCATTGGGATGGTCTGCCTGGAGGGAAAGCAAGACTTCACCATGGATACGCCAGGCCAAGTCGGAAATGCCTGTTTAATTGAAAAGCTCAGCTGTCGGCCCCGAAGGAGACGTTCGTGAAGCGCCTAGCTTTCCTTCCGAATGCTGCACCAAATTTCGCTTTTCTCTCGCAAACACCCCATGACGGAAAACATTGACGCATTTGCCGGACAGCCTTCATGGAAACGTCCGCTGCCTGGCGCAGGTTCTAGTCATGTTTTGGTTGATCTAAAGGATGAAATAGATGTCCGCTTCATATGCGATGTACTCACCGACTTCATGCAGCGAACCGCAGGTCGTCCACTTCCGAAGTTCTCAAGCAGATTTCCACCCGTTTCACCCCAGGCTTGTCTAATCTACTTGCTGACTTCGGGTGATGACACAGTCTTGTTGCAGCAGTTCTTTGGCTCCTTTGGTCATTCTCCGGTGCCGGGCCTCAGAACTCAAAGTCTAGGAATCGGAGGAGGTCAGAGCATCAGATTCATTGATCTTGCGGAACCAGGAGACTCGACAGCCTATCTTGAACTAGATGCAAGGAGCGAGGTTACTTTGGTTCGCGGAGCGGAGCGTGTCGAGCGACCGCGACCAGATCTGGCGCTTGAGTTTCGGTTCAAGCCACCCAGGCGCCAGCCGCGTGAGAGGCAGTTCCTGTTCGATCTTTATGTCAGCAGCTACTCACCG
Source organism: Variovorax sp. VRV01 (assembly GCF_014852545.1). Classification (NCBI taxonomy): domain Bacteria; kingdom Pseudomonadati; phylum Pseudomonadota; class Betaproteobacteria; order Burkholderiales; family Comamonadaceae; genus Variovorax; species Variovorax sp. VRV01. The sequence continues at coordinate 100,771 of NZ_JACVBS010000020.1, read as the reverse complement.
ACAACGGCATGGTTGGCCACACACCTCTCGCCAAAGTGGTGGTCGATGAATGACGCATACGAAACGTTGCGAGCCGCGCGCCAGCAATCGAAAGATTAGTAGCGGCCACAAACCGCCATTCGAGACAGCCGCCCAGTTCACGATAATTCTGGCATGACACCGTTCCAGATCGCGACAAGAATTCGCACCTCAATTGTTGTGACCAGGAAAGCCTCCTTTCACCGGCACGCACTGTTAACCCTCTGTGGTTTCTTGCTGGCACTTGGGCAATCCGCGCGCGCACAAGCGCCCACACTGGGCTTCATGCAGTTGCCGCAGCCTGGCGTTGGACTCGTCACAATCTTCTATCCGTCTTCGGACCCAGAGATGCCTGCCATACAGGGACCGTTCAAGTTGTCATGGGCTGCCAACGGTCGCGTATCCAGGGGCAATGGACACCTCGTTGTGATCTCGCATGGCTCGGGCGGAAGCCCTTGGGTGCACGCGGACTTGGCGCGAGTTTTGGTGCAACGGGGATTTACGGTCGCCTTGCCTCAGCACGCAGGCGACAACTACCTCGACCCATCGGAGCCTGGGCCTGCGAGTTGGATCAAGCGGCCGATCGAAGTTTCTCAGGCAATCGATGTCGTCGCCGGCACCCAATCACTGGCGGCTAATTTGCGCCTTGATTCGGTAGGCCTGTTCGGAGGGTCCGCTGGCGGACATACGGCCTTGTCGATGGCCGGCGGCAAATGGTCAAAGGCGCGCTTCAGGAATCACTGCGAAAAGCACACCAGAGAAGATTTCTCATCTTGCGTCGGTTTCTTCACACTGCTCAACAGCGACTGGCTGGACAGCCTAAAAATTTGGCTGGCGAAGGCCGTAATCGCAGCGCGCTTCTCCGACGATGCAATTCAAAGCGGCTTCGACCCGCGAGTCAAGTCCGTGGTGGCAATGGTCCCCTTCGCCGCGGACTTTGACCCAGCGAGCTTGAAGCAGCCCTCGACTGCGCTGGGACTCGTTATCGCGGACAAAGACATCAACCAGGTGCCCCGCTTCCACGCGGAAGCAATCCTCGCGGCATGTGAACCCCGATGCGAAGTCGTTATGCGTATCCCGGAAGGTGGCCACGGTTCGATGCTCTCGCCCATGCCTCCCTTGGAGACTGGCGGCGTGACGCAGCGCCTGCTGAGTGACCCGCCCAATTTCGACCGGGGTCAGGTGGTACCCGCACTCAATTCGCGAATCGCAGATTTCTTCCTTCGGACCTTGGCTTCTACGCCTTAGCCTTTGGAGCCGACGAGGACGCGCTTGCTTGCGCCCAAACGGCCGCACTACCGAAGGTCTGAGAGACTGGTATGGGCCCCGCGGCGCCGACCGCCCTTCGGCTACAGTCGGCAAAAGAGCCGGCGCTTAGCGTCCAATCCACATGAAAAGGCAGTATGGATTCGCCACTAGGAACAGACATCATCTACGCCAGAGACATGCAAAAGGCTACCGCTTTCTATGCCCGGCATTTCGGCTTCCTCACAAATGGTGAAGTCATCGAGGGCCTGATCGAGCTGAAGCATCCGGGCGGGGGCGCTGGCATGCTCATTCATCAAGCAGCCAAGTCCGTGAAATTTGGCCAAGTAGGGGTGAAGCTGAGCTTTCATGTGAAAGACGTGGCAGCGTTTGCCGCGCAAGCCAAGTTACGAGGGCTCTTATTCGGTGCCGTGCACGAAGCCAACGGGTATGCGTTCGCGAATGCCAAAGACCTCGACAAGAATTCCATCAGCATCTCGAGCCGAGCGCATCGGACTAACGCGATTGGCGGCAACTGACGGCCAACATCGGACGTTCAGTCGTCGGCCAGAATCCAGTCATGAACCGACATCGGCCCAATTCCCATGGTCATTGACGAACTCCTCAGTCTGCTCCCACGCCCTGCCCGGCTGACCGAGCAAGGCACCACGGGTCAATGGGGTGCCGTGACGTCCAAGCTTGGTGGCCCGTTGCCTACCGACTACATGCAGTTCATTGACCACTACGGTTCGGGGACCATCAATAGTTTCTTGACCGTTCTCAACCCTTTCAGCGCGAACCCACATGTGAACCTGCTGGACCAGATGTTCATTCAGCTCTCGGCGCTGCGCGAACTCCGGACCAGCTATCCGGAGAACTTCCCATTCCCGCTCTTCTTTGAGCCAGGCGGCCTCCTGCCATGGGCTATTTCGGATGATGGCGATTTGTTCTGCTGGAGCACCGTCGGCGCAAGTGGTTTGTGGGAAGTCGTCACGGTGCCACGCAGTGATTCGCCCGAGCATTTCAAAATGGGCATGGCGCAGTTTCTTGCGCGAGGGCTGGCTGGCCAAGTCAAGTCATCAGCGCTACCCCTACACTTTGCCTCGGCAGCGGGCTCATTTGAACCGCATGCCGCTTAGGGCAAAGCTCGGCCAGAACCAGACATTCGCCCATACCTCTCAAATGCTTGACGCGCTCGTCTCACCATTGTCTTGTCTTGGCGCCGCTGTCGGCTTGGCGCTCGCGGCGGTGGTCAATTGGGCCGCGCCGGTCGACGTCGACACAGTTCAGGCCGGGGCATGGTTGGTGGGCATCGGTTGGGTTGCAGGCCTTGCGTGGGACCTCATAGGTCGCGAGAGCGCCAAGTAGCCGCCCTCGACAACCGTTGCGGCCTCAGCAGGAAAGGCAGAATGCGGGCCATGACCCGACCTTCGTAATGACGGCGTGGTCGATGGGCAATTCCCATCGGGCCCGCTCCACCGCGAAGGCGAAAGAAGGCTTCTGATCAACCGCGCAAAGATTGGAGTTTGATGGCTACCTGGAAAGGTCGACTTCTCATGTTCGCTTTGGGTTCAGCCATTGCGGGTATCGGCTACCTGATGTGGGGCAGCGGCGATCGGACTGGCTTCTTGATCGGTCTCATCGGGTGGGCTTGCATTGTCATGAGCACCGTGCTGCCGAACAGCCTCTTTGAGAAGGCCGTCAACTTTATCGGCCGATTCTGGTAAAGCTCCCGATCATGGATGCAACAGCCGTCACCGACCAGTACCTGGCCTTCGCGTTCACCACCAAAATGCCAAGTCCCATGCGACCGATCAGTTGCGGCGGCGGATCCGGCTCCGTGAGAGCAAGCTCGAATCTGCTTCAAGCAGCTCGCGGCCGCCTGATTTCAGCCAGCACCAGAAGTGCTGCGCCTGCAGTGATGGCGCAATCGGCTACGTTGAAGATGGCGAAGTCGTAGACGTCGCGCCAATGAAGATGGATGAAGTCGACCACATGTCCCTGCCACGAGCGGTCGATCGCATTTCCCAGCGCGCCGCCGAGCACAAGTGCCAAGGCCGCTCTGAACAGCAGCGTTCCGCCGGGCTGCACCAGCAGTTTGAGGATGAATGCAGCCGCCCCGATGGCAAGCGCCGTAAACAGCCATCGCTGCCAGCCCGAAGCGTCGGCCAAGAAAGAGAAGGCGACGCCCCGGTTGTGCGCCAGGACGAGATCGGCAAAGGGCGTGATGGGAAGGATTTCGCCCCCGCTTAGGAATCGTGTGGCGAGCGACTTCGACGCTTGGTCTAGCAGCACAACGGTGAAGGCAATGCCCAGATAGGGCACCAGCCGAGCCGCCGCGGCAGATATGCCTTCGCGGCGCCTGTCAGCAGACACGATGATCGTCATTGAGGGGTTCTCGTGATGTTGCCGGGCGGGGCCTCTGGGGGTACAAACATTCGTGGCCCACCCCGACGGTCGATTGCCACCGGCGCGGTTCCAGGCGGCATTTTCCCGTATGAGCGCGAGCCGACGAGCGAGTTCCTCCAACCAAGCGCAAAAAAATTCCCAGGGGCGTTTGTGAAGCGGGGCCTTGCCGTACAGCACAGTTATCAGATGCCAAAGGGGGCACCTCGCGTTGGTGTCACCGAGTGGACTGCCGACCGCCCATCGTTTGCAGTTCTGTGTCTCGGCCTTCGCCGCGCCGACTGCAGAGAATGAGCCCCCGCAATCGAGGCGAGCAGAGCGGTAGCTCCGGGCCCGTTCACGATGGAAGCGCGACCAGCTACAGTCGGCCACAACCGGAGATCGCGCCGCTTGGGCTGGCTTCGCGACTACGTCGACGTGGTGAAACGCTTGCAAAGCACCGCGCTATCCCCGGGGTTTGCCATACGCGGATGCGGTGCTTGGCCAATTCGCACCTTGGTCAAACTTCCGAACGCTCTACTACCACTTCGCTGATCTGCACCACGGGTTGAATATCCGTGTAATTGGCGATGTCGCCCCTGATCTCCTGCTGGTGCTGGCCAGAAGCTGCCCGATAAGCTTCGACAGAAGTACAGACGAATTCGCATTTGGCTACGTAAACAGGGTCTATGCCTGGGGCGCGCCCTGAGATGCCCTTGTCCACCATGTAGTACAGACATGCAGCGCCGAGCAGCCGTTTCATCATTGGCATATGCGTCTCGCGGTAGTAAGCGTGATCGAATCGGACGTCTCCGGCATACGGGTACATGACACTGACTTTGATCATCGAGAGTTCTCCTGTTGTTGCACGGTAGTCAATGCGCCGACGCCTCGCCCAGAAGCGGCCTCAAGCCGGGAATCGTGCGCCCGCCTCTTCCAAGGGCATGCGGAGCCCGTTCGTCAGGTAGCTGACGGTGCGATAGAAGCCAGCCAGCATCAGCAGTTCAATGATGGCTTCCTCGGTAAAGTAATTCCGCAACTCGTCCCACAGTCCATCGTCGATGTCGGAATGCTCGTGCAAAGAGTCGCAGAGGCGCAGAAGGACATGCTCCTCGGCTGACCAGCAGGCTTCGTTCCCCGAAGCCGTGACGGTCGCCAGGACCTGCTCTGGCGTCAGGCCAGCGAGCCCTGAGAAGGCCGTGACGTGGATGCCCCATTCATATTCGGATTTGCACAATGCCGTTGTGCGATGTATCACGATTTCGCGCTGTCGGATACTCAAGTTGCCTTTGTCCAGCAACCCGCCGGCAAAGAACTTTTGAAATAGACGAGCGTCGCGTGCCAGCGTCGTGAACAGCCGAAGAGGGGGCTGTCCCTTCATCAGCCTGTCGAGTGGCCTGGAAATGTCCTCACCAAATGGTGGCGTTGCTGGCTCAATGCGTGCGGGCATACGGACTCCTGATTCAATGGCCGCGCTATCGTAGGCTTCCTGCTGTATAAAGTAAAGCATGACGACACCTCGTATCGGCCAACCAGTTCGCGGTTCCACCACCGGCCGTCCCATCATGGTTGCTCTGGACCTGCTGGGACGGCGCACGGCGCTGCGCGTGCTCTGGGAGCTGCGGGAGGGCTCGCTGACCTTCAGAGCCCTCCAAGACGCGTGCGAGACGAACACCAGATTGCTCAACACGCGGCTCACTGAACTGAGGGAAGTCGACCTTGTCGAACATGCCGAGGGTGGCTATCGACTAACGGACGAAGGGCGCCGTCTTGCGAAGGCGCTGAAGCCGTTGTCAGCTTGGGCGGACCAGTGGGGGCATGGAAAGCGATGAGAAAGTGACTCGCGCCATGGAGTGCCACTGCGCCTGTCCGCAGTGACCGCTTTGCATAGGGCCAGACTTCCGCTCAGGGCCCGAGGCCGCCGGTCGCCTATCTCCAAAGCCGAAGTAGCGAGCTCTCGAAGCTGGTTTTCGCAGAGCGCATTTCTGAAGCCACAGCCAAGCTCGGCGGCCACTGCAGGACCTGATAAGAACATCGCCCCATAAGGAAAAGGAAAACGCGAAGGCAGTTCATTCGGCCGAGCACCCCAGCGCGAGCTTTCTCTAAAGCGGCGATATCTTGGCGCTCTTCATCATCTGCCCTGTCAACTCGACTTCATGCCGGATAACCTGCAGATAACCCTCGGGTGTCGAAGGCGAAACCTGGCTACCCAATTCGCTCAATGATGCGATCACCTGGGGGTCCTTGAGCATTTGGCTGAAGACCTCGTAAACACGCGCCGCGATCGCATCGGGCGTGCCCGCGGGCAGCGAGAGCCCGCCCCATGACGTCAGTTGCACGCCCTGCACGCCTTGCTCGGCCAGCGTTGGCACGTCCGGCAGGCTGGCGTTGCGCCGCGTGCCGGCAACGCCCAGTGCCTTGAGCTTGCCGGCCTTCACCTGCGGGAAGGCCACCGCGAAGATGGGCATGCCGAAGCTCACCTGCCCGCCCAGCACGGCGTTGACCAGTTCGGACGCGCCCTTGTACGGTACATGGGTGGCGCTGATGTCCGCGGCATTGAGGAACAGCTCCACGCCAAGATGCGACGGCGTGCCCACGCCGCCGGAGGCATAGTCCAGCTTGCCGGGGGCGGCACGCGCCTTGGTAACGAGGTCCTGCAGCGTCTCGATGCCCGACGCCGGGTTGACGACCAGCAGCACATCCGACGTGGTGAGCCGCATGACATGGCGGAAGTCCTTCATCACGTCGTAGCCGGGACTGCGGTACATCAGCACGTTCGCCGCCATGGGCGCGGCGGAGTAGATCCATGTGTACCCGTCGGGTGCGGCACGGGCAACCTGGCGCGCGCCGATGTTGCCGGCGGCGCCGCCCTTGTTTTCGATGATGACGGGTTGGCCAAGCAAGCGGCCGGCGGACTCGGCGAGGATGCGCGCGCCGGTGTCGGGACCGGTGCCTGCCAGGTAGGGCACAACCCACTTGACGGGGCGGCTGGGCCATTGGTCGGCGGCCTTTGCGGCGTTCGCGAGCGGCAGCATAGGCGATGCAGCCAGCGCGCGGCAAAGCGCACGGCGTGAATGGTCGATGCAATCGGTAAGTTCGTTGTTCAATTTCGCTTGTCTCCGGATCTTTTTGCTTTGTGATTCGTCCTGGCCTGCCTACGGCGCCTCGCCGAGCAGCTCGCGCGCGATGATGTTCTTCTGTATCTCGCTGGTGCCCGTGAGCACGCGGTACATGCGAAGCATGCGAAACAGGAACTCCACACGCCGGCCCTGCACGATGCCTTCGCCTCCGTGGATCTGCACCGCCGCGTCGGCAATGCGAAAGGCCGCTTCCGAGCAGAAGAGCTTCGCCATCGACGCATCGGCCCGCGCATCGCCGCCTGCGTCGAGCTGGCGCGCGGTCGAGATCATCAGCGCGCGCGCCGCCGCCAGCTGCGTGGCCATGTCGGCCAGCGAATGCTGGATGGCCTGGAACTGCGAGATCGGGCGGCCGAACTGGCGGCGCGTGCGCGCGTAGTCGCGGGCATCCTTCAAAGCCACCGTGGCCAGGCCCACCATGCCGGGGCAGTGCAGCAGCCGGTTGACGGTGATCCGGCCCAGCGCCAGCGCCAGCCCGCGGCCCGGCTCGCCGATGAGGTTGGCGGCGGGCACGCGGCAATCGGTCAGCAGGATGTCGCCGGTGGTCGACTGGCCCGCCATGGTCTTGTAGCCGGCCTTCACCTCCACGCCGTCTTGGCGCAGGTCAACGAAGAAGGCCGAGATCTCGCGTCGTTCGGGGTTGTCGGAGGTGGACGCCATCAGCACAGCGTAGTCCGCAAAGGGCGAGCCCGAGATGAAGCGCTTGCGCCCGTTGACAACGTAGGTGTCGCCCTCGAGGCGCGCCTGCGTCTGCAGCGCGCCGGGGTCCGAACCGGCCTCGGCCTCGGTGAGCGCGAAGCAGATGGCCTTCTCGGCCTGCGCCACCGGAACGATGAAATTCGCGAGCTGCATCGGCGTGGCATAGCGCGCCAGCGCTCCCACGCGCGGCGGGCCGCTGAGTTCTCCGAACACATGAGGTGCCAGAGGCGAGCCGCTCGCGTAGATCGATTCCTTGATTAACACGTGGTCGAGCAGCGAGAGCCCCAGGCCTCCCATCTTCGTGGGCAGCGTCATGCCGTAGAAGCCCAGTTCATGCGAGCGTCGCCACACGCGCTGCAGCGTGGCTTTGTCGGCACCGTGCTCGTGATCGATGCCTTGCTCGCGGACCAGCGCGGCCAGCTCGCCGTCGATGAAGTCACCGATGCGCGCAATCAATTCGGCCGCGCGTTCCGAACCTTCGAACGGTCCGTCGAACAGCGGAGAGCGCACGCTGGAAGCAGCGGTGGTCGCGCCCGTGGGCCCGGATGCAATGGTTTGCGTGGTCATGGTTGTGCGGCTTCTCAGTTCACGCGGCGGTCGTGGCCCACCCAGTACGGCGACTGGATGAGCTTGCGCGCGATCTTTCCGTTGGTGTTCTTCTGCAGTGCCTCGACAAACTCGATGCGGCGCGGCCGCTTGAAGCCCGCAAGCCGTTCGGCGCAGAAGGCATCGAGCGCGGCCGCGTCCGCGGCCGAGCCGGCCTTCAACACGATGTGCGCGGCCACGGCCTCGCCCCACTTGTCGTCGGGCACACTGAACACGCACGCTTCATCGACCGCGGCGTGCTGGTACAACACCGCCTCGACCTCCGACGGGTACACGTTGAAGCCTCCGCTGATCACCATGTCCTTCTTGCGGTCGACAATATAGATGTAGCCGTCGTCGTCCACACGTGCCAGGTCGCCCGTGTGGTAGCAGCCGTTCTTCAGCACCTCGGCCGTGAGCTCGGGAGCGCGCCAGTAGCCCGCGAAGACATCGGCGCCTCCCACCACGATCTCGCCGATCTCACCGGCGGCGACCGGCTGGCCTTCGTCGTCGACGATGTCCACCCGCGACTCGAGAAACGGCCGCCCGCACGATGCCAGCCGCTCGGGCATGGCGGCCCTCGCGAACAGGTGGTCTTCAACGCTCAGGCCGCACACGCCCGAGGTCGTCTCCCCCGCACCATAGCCTTGCGAGAGCACCGGGCCGAACACGTCCATGGCCTGCATGATGCGAGCCGGCGCCATCGGCGCGGCGCCGTAGCCCAGGCGCCGCAGGTCGGGCAATGGGCGGTAGCGGCCCTGCACCTCGGCCAGCAGCATGTTGATCATGGTCGGCACCATGAAGGTGTGGGTCACGCGCTCGCGCTTCATCTCCGCGATGAAGCGTGCGGGATCGAAGCCGCTGAAAAGCCGGATCGTGGCGCCGCTGCACAGCGCCGGCACCAGCTGCATGCCCGATGCGTGCGTGATCGGTCCCACCAGCCCCAGCAGGTCGCCGGGCTGAAGGTTGTCGGCGCGCATCAGGAACTTGCGCAGTTGCGCGAGGCGGTTGCCGAAGGTCTGCATCGCGGCTTTGAGCACGCCGCTGGAGCCCGAGGTGTAGTGCAGCACCGCGAGTTCGTCGGCGCTCACCCGTGCGGGTGTGAAGCGGTCGCTGGCGCGAGAAAGCGCGCCTTCGTATGACGTGGGGGAGTCTTCCGCGGCGTCGAGCAGCAGCAGGCGCGGCGCGCTCTTGAGCTGCGGCAAGAAGCTCTCGGCGCGTTCGGCGGTGGTGACGATCAGCGTCGCCTCGCTGTTCGCGATGACCTCGGCCACTTCGACCGGCGCCAGCCGCGCGTTGATGGGCGCCTTCACGAGCGCGGCCTTGTAGCACGCCAGTTCGAGCTCGACGATTTCGATGCAGTTCGGCAGGTACACGCCCACCCGGTCGCCGCGCTGCAAGCCGAGGCCGCACAGCGCGTTGGCCAGACGGTTGGAGCGCTGCTCAAGTTCTTCGTAGGTGGCCGAGCGCTGCGCGCTGGTGACGGCAAGCCGCTTCGCGTGGATGCGAGCGGCACGGGATGTGAGCTCGCCGACGTTGGCGATCTCGGGGGCTGTGGTTTGCAAGTTGTCTCCTGGATGTCCGAGCCACGGCACGGGATGGAGACGACTTTGGCAGCGGAAGGCGCGCAACAACAAATACGGATTGCTGATGCGCGGCCATCAAAAGAGTTGATGGCCCTGCCAACTCGGGGTGCCCGGCGCTATGGCTTGCCTGACGCTCCTGGTGCGGGCCTCTCTCCTAACAGGAACTCCGCCTCCCAGCGGCCCGATGCGATCATGCGGCGCGTTTCTTCGACGAGCACGTCCATCACTGCCCGGGTCGCGGGGTCGGGCTCGCGCGTTGACGGGGTTGCAAGAAAGTAGGTGCGCGCCAGTTCGGGACGCACCACGCGCGCCACCAGCCACCGCTTGCCGCCCGCTGGTGCGTCGCCCAGGGCGCAGGCGGGAGAAAAGGTGAAGCCCGCGCCCGCCAAATACAGCGAACGGATCACGCGAGCGGAATCGTGCTCGTGCGCGATGTTGAGCTCCAGGCCCAGGTCCGACGCAGTGCGCTCGACCTGCGCGCGAATGCTGAATCGGCGCGATTGCAGCACCAGCGGGAGGCCGGCCGCACGGGCGAAGGGCATCTCGGGCCTCGGCACCGTAGCCGCCTTGCGCTTCTTCGATGCACCGGTGGCAGGCTGCACGGTCATGGCCGCAACCTTGCCGTCGGCGTCGTAGCCGCAGACGAACATCGCCTCTCGCGCAAGTGGCTTCACATCGAGCCCGTTCACTTCATCGCTGTCCACCAGGATGCCGATGTCCGCGCGCCGCTCGACCATGGCCTTGCGCACCATCAGGCTCAGGTCGTCGATGACGAACACGCGAATCCGAGGATGCCTTTGTTTCAGCCGCGCCAAGGCCGGCCCGAGCAGCAGCGAGGCTAGAAGGAAAGGTACGGCCACCGTGACCGAGCCCTCGGGCCCATCGGGCGTGCGCTGCAGGCGCTCGCGCATCGCGCTGGCGTCGGACAGCAGCTTGCGCGCGTCGTGATAGAGCTGCAGCCCGGCCGCCGTGGGCGTGACGCCGACGTGCGAACGCTCGAAGAGCTGCGTGCCAAGCTCCTCCTCAAGCTTCTTGATCTGGGCCGTGAGCGCGGGTTGCGCCACGTACAGCGCACCCGCGGCGCGCGAAAGACTGCCCGCTTCCAGCACGGCGATGAAGTAGCGCAGCGATCGGAGTTCCATAAGCCCTGGATTCTCTACCCGGCGCCGGCAGGGCCCGCCGGCCGGCATGCAGGTGCAGCGCACATCGATTGGACCACCGGCTGCGAATACGTCGCCGCGAAAACTTCAAAGCGGCCGTTCACCGATTTCAAGTTCGCTTCGCAGACCAACGGCAAGGCCGAGGGGTTCATCCAGTCCGCGCGACGCGTGTGGGCCTGCGGTTGGACTTCCAGAACTCAGCCCAGCGAACCGATGCCCTGGCAAGCTGGCAGCACCCCTCAGTGCCCGGTCATGGCCGACCGCTGGCGATCAGGTCTTCCGCGGCCCTCGTCAGATGGATGGCTTGGGGGCAACCCGCAGCACAACGGTGAAGGCGATGCCCAGATAGGGCACCACCACTTTTCACTCGGGATATGCGTGTGGCGGGCCACAACCAGCTCGCGCGACTCAGGCTGACCAAGTGCTCGGACAAGCTGCCTTGTCCGCCCGGCGCAGGCCCCTCACCAACTCACGCGCACACCCACCGAGGCATTGAGCCCGCTCTTCACGCGCGTGCCGCCCCCTGAGGTCCAGCGCTTGCCGAGCTCGGCATAGACCGTGGTGCGCCCGCCCACCGCCAGCGTCATGCCGCCCGCGAGTTCGGTGCTGGTCGACCCCGCATCGCTGCCGATGACCGTGCTGCTGCCGCCGAGGCTCAGGAACTGCGCCGCGTCGACCCCGCCCGAGGCGTGGAACACGTCGATGCGGCCGTAGGGCTGCAGCCTGCCGGCGGCGGTATCGATTCGGCCCTTGAGCTGCAGGCCCGCACGCACCACGAGGCCGTCGTCGGGGCGACTGCCGCACCCAGGCACCCGGAATCGACACGGGGTCGATCTCCAGCCGCTGGTGGTCGAGTAGTTCCAAAGAATTAAAAATTCAACTCAGATGCGCGGGGGCCGAACGACAGAACCGAGGCTGCGGCTTCGCGAGACGGTCATCAGCGAACGGCCGGTTTGGTCCGGTACGCCCCTGCGGGCCGGTCCAGGTCCTTCGACTTCTTCCCGTGCCGGCGAACCCACCGCCAGACCGAGTCAATCCACTGGGAGAAGGAAGCAACGTCGTATGCCAGTCCACCGGGGGCAGCGAAGTCCTTTGCCCAGAACAAGCGGCCGGAGACACCCGACAGCGAATTGCTGCGCGTCATGTGCAGCAGCGGGGCGCCGTCGGCATTCGACACGTAGCGCCAACCGACGCTGTTCGGATCGTGGGCTTGCTCGCCCACAGTTCCGTATTCGGGCGTCCACGCAAATGCCGTATTCCAGATTGCATAGGTGTGATGCCCCTTGAAGATGGGATGGAAGCCGTCCACCCACAGCTCTTCGATCGTGGGCGCAAAAGCCTCGATCAACCGGATGTCGGCCGCGCTGCGCAAGAACGCGACGAAGTCCTTCTCGTCCGCTTCATTCATGGCAATCTGGAGTTGCTTTCCCACCATCGCTTCCCGGGATTCGAGTCAATTTCTGGACGTCGGCGGCCTGCGCTCGCACGCCGGCGGACCGAGGGCCGCCCATCTGCCAAGGTCAGTTGGCCGCAAAGCAGTACATCAGCCCGGCGCTGCCGCTCATTTTGAGCTGGTCGACGCTGCAGCCGCGCGTACCGTGCGAGGAGTTCCACGACGCGTTGGCTACCGGATCGGGATTGGTGCCCTTGTGGTCGTGGTGACCCACGATGGCGGAGCCGCCGTCGCTTCGGGTCCAATTGCCGCACGTGGTGTCCTTGCCGGGTTCGGGCACGGCCACGGTTCCGTCAGGGCGCGAGCCGGTGAGGATGTCGTGGCGGTTGACCGGATCGCCGAAGCCGGAGACAACTTCGCCCTTCTCGGTCAACGAGGTGTCCTTGCCCACCTTTGCGTTGGCGCTGTGCAGGTCGGCCACGCTGGTGGCGACGACCACTCCCTTGGCGTTGGTCCAGGGGCCGGTGCCGATCCGGTCGCGCGCATTGACAGCCGGCTGTCCGTTCGCGGCGACGGTGCTCAAGTAAGCGCGCCAAGTCTTGTCGCCCGCCCCGGCACTCGTGGCCAGCGATTGGCAGAAGCGGTCGGCTCCGGCCAGGCCGCCGAGGTCGCCGCCCTTTCCGGGGTTGACGCTGGTGATGAAGAAGCTCATGGACTTGCCGCCCGATGACCCCATCGCTCCGCAACCGATGATCAGGGCGGCGGCGACGGCGGCGCCAGTGGAAAGAATGAAGCGACTGGGCATCGGAGACTCCTCGCAGTATTGGAGCCGGCAGGCTACCGCAGCATGGTGTCATCGGCAACCCACGCCCGTCTCCCACGCGGCGCTCGAGGTCGATATCGTCCCTGGGGCACTCGACCTCTGCCTTTGGCCGATGGTCTCCTCAGGCCCTTGGCCCATGCGGCAGCCTGGCGCTGGCGGCAATCTGCGCAGCCAGGAATTCCGCCTTCACAAAACCGTGCCGCTCTTGGAAGGCGACCGTCTCCGCCTGCATCAGTTCCGCATAGGTTTGCATGAGCATGCTCGCCTCAACGTATCGCGAGGCGCCCAGGTAGGCCTGGATGGCAGAGCGATAGATGGCGTAGTCGCCGTTCTCCTTCGCGCCTCCATAGGACAGCTTGAGTTCAGCGCGTGCTTGCCAGATGGGATCGTGCTCCAAGGCCGGCGCTTCGCCTTGCGCCTGCAGCCATCTGAGCGGCCTGGTCGCGCGACCTCCCAAAGACGGTGGAGCAATGATGGCTCTGATCGCAACTGCAAGCGCCTCATCGATGCGCCCTTGCCGAACATGCTGGGCCCACAGAAGGCAAAGTGCGTCCGTGTACTCGGGCAGAACGTCCAGTGCCCTTTCCAAGAGCTGGACAGCCTCTGCCACGGCTTGCGCCTGCACCTTCCGCTTCGCTTTCTCGAGAAGCGCCCGCGGGGAGCGCGGGTCCTCCATGAGGGAAGGCGGTTCAGGGTATGCGTCCTCAGCCTTCGCGAGCGCGACCAGGAATGAGGAAAGCGACGAGTACACCGGTTGGATCTGCCATGAATCGTGCCATGTCTCGACCACGATAGGCTCCCGCGCTTCCAGCCCGATGGGCCAGTAGAGCCCAAACGTGTCTCCATTGCCGAGCGCCCCCTCGGCCAGAGGTCGAAACCCCAACGGAGGGTACGGCGTCTCGTAGCGCCACGCCTGGTCAACGGTGACCTCTGCAATTTGCGGGGGGAGGAACATGGATGTGAGCGGGATGGTTGTTTGCTGGCAGCCCCATAGACCCGAGCATAAAGCTCGAAGGTTTTCATGAAAATCCTACGGCGTCGGCAGCCGGAACGCCCAGTCGGGTGGACGGTCGGTGCTGGCCGGCTCCAGGCACTGGTGGCCAAAGGCGTGCTTCATTGGCCGGCCGGAGCGCGAGAATGCGAGCAACAACACTGCAGGAGAACTCTTCTTGACGACCGTCGCCATCACCCCCGCAATCAACGTCAGCAACAGCAACGGCTTTGTCCTGTTTGGCGGCGTGAACGTACTCGAGTCGAAGGACATGGCCCTGCGTGCTGCCGAGGAGTACGTGCGGGTCACGCGCAAGCTTGGCATCCCATACGTCTTCAAGGCAAGTTTCGACAAGGCGAATCGCTCGTCCATCCATTCCTTCCGGGGCCCCGGTCTGGAAGAGGGCCTGAAAATCTTCGAAGCCGTCAAGGCCGCGTTCGGCGTGCCCATCCTCACCGACGTGCACGAGCCATGGCAGGCGAATCCCGTCGCCGAAGTCGTGGACGTTCTGCAACTGCCTGCGTTTCTCGCCCGCCAGACTGACTTGGTCGTCGCGCTTGCCAGGACGGGCAAGGTCATCAACGTCAAGAAGCCCCAGTTCCTGAGTCCGCCGCAGGTGCTCAATATCGTGGAGAAGATCAGGGAGGCGGGAAGCTCCCCGGTCATTCTGTGCGACCGTGGCACCTGTTTCGGTTACGACAACCTGGTGGTGGACATGCTTGGCTTCGGTGCCATGAAGAAGGTTACCGGGAACCTGCCCGTCATCTTCGACGTTACCCATGCCCTCCAGCAACGCGAGGCAAACGCCGCTGTCTCCGGCGGGCGACGCGAGCAAGTGGCTGAACTAGCGCGCGCGGGCCTGGCGGTGGGCTTGGCGGGCCTCTTTCTCGAAGCTCATCCTGACCCGGCGCAGGCCAAATGCGACGGTCCCAGCGCTCTGCCGCTGGACCAATTGGAGCCTTTCCTCGCGCAGCTGAAGGTGTTGGACGACCTGGTGAAGTCGTTCGCGCCTCTGGATGTCCGCGGCTGAACAGAGGACACTGCCGCGACGCACCCGCATGGGTGCCAACACAAGGCTGCAAATTCAACACGGGCGATGGAAGCCCGGGCCGCTCTCTACCGCTGGCTAAATGTCATGCCGCCCGCACGCGGCCCAATGAGTCACCGGCTCCAGGTGTGGTACCGCCGACAATCCGAGCATCAAATCGAGGTTCTGCACCGCCGCTCCCGCGGCGCCCTTTCCCAGATTGTCGAACACCGCAGCCAACAGCACCTGGCCCGTGCGCTCCTGCTCAAAAACCGCGAGTCGCAATCGGTTGCTGCCGTTGAGTGCCCGGGGGTCGAGCCGCCGCGCATCGACCTCCTTGTCGAGCGATTGCAGCTCGATGAAAGCTTGCCCTGCATAGCGCGCTTGAAGCGCGGCGTGCAAGCGCGCGGCCGTCACGCCGGCGGGCAGCAGGCGCAGATGCAGCGCCATCGTCAACACGATGCCTTGCCGATAATGGCCATACGCCGGCACGAACACCGGCGCATGTGCCAGGCCGGCATGCTGCTGGATCTCGGGCACGTGCTTGTGGTTCAGGCCCAGGCCGTAGACCTGGAAGGGCACCGCGGTGGCAGCGCCGGCGCCTTCATGATCCTCAAGGCCGGGTCGGCCCCGTCCTGAATAGCCCGACACCGCGTGAATGACCAGCGGGTAGTCTGCCGGCAGCAGGCCGTCATCGATCAACGGCTTGAGCAATGCCAGCGCCCCCGTCGGGTAGCAACCGGGATTGCTGACACGTCCGGCGCTGGCGATGCGCCCGGGCTGCGCAGCCTCCAGCTCCGGCAGGCCATAGACCCAGCCCGGCGCGGTGCGATGGGCCGAGCTCGCGTCGATCACCCGCACGCCAGGACGGCGCACCAGCGCCACGGCTTCGCGCGCGGCGTCGTCCGGCAGGCACAGCAATGCGATGTCGCAGTCGTTCAGCGCCTCGGCGCGATGGGCCGCGCTCTTGCGATGTTCGGACGGCAATTGCAGCAAGCGAAGGTCGGTCCGCCCCGCCAGCCATTGCCGCACCTCCAGGCCCGTGGTGCCTTGGTCGCCATCGATGAAAACGAGAGGGGTCATGGAGCGCTCCGATTGAGTTCGAAACGCATGGTGCATCGCCCATCGCATGCACACCAGTTGAATCTGACAAACTACGGATTCAGGAATTCTGAATCCCCTTCCAACGAGGAAAGTTGCACGATGCGCGAAATCAACCTCGACCGCCTGCGAACGCTGCTGACGGTGATCGATCTCGGCTCGTTCGCGGCGGCGGCCAAGGCACTTCATCTGGCACCGCCCACGGTGACGCTGCACGTGGCACAGCTCGAAGCCCGCCTCGGGGCCCGCCTGCTGCACCGCGCGCCGGCCGGCGTCACCGCGACGTCCGCCGGCAGCTTGCTGATCGACAGGGCACGGCGGCTGCTGGCCGAAGCCGACGACCTGCTGCAGACCGTTCAAAGGCAGATCGCGGCGCGCGGCGGCCGCGTCCGATTGGGCGCGTCCACCGGTGCGCTCGCGCACCTGCTGCCGCAGGCCTTGGAGGCCTTGGCCGCCCGGCATCCGGAGATCGACGTGCAGGTCGCGGTGATGACCAGCGAGGAAGCCCTGGCGCGGCTGGCCGCCGGAAGCCTGGACATCGGCATTGTGGCTTTGCCGCAGCCGGTGCTCCGCGGCCTGCGCGTGCAGGCCTGGCGCAAGGATCCGGTGCTGGCGTTCATCCCGGCCGATTGGAAACCGCCGCCGCACGTGACGCCGGCCTGGCTCGCCGCCCGGCCCTTGATTGCCAATGACCGCGGCACCCGGCTCTTCCGCCAGACCGCCGAATGGTTCGCCGCGGCCGGCGAGAGGCCGCAGGCGCGCATCGAATTGAACTACAACGACGCGATGAGGAACCTCGTGGCAGCAGGCTACGGCGCCGCGCTGCTGCCGCACGAGGCAGGCGCGCCGCCGCCGGATCGGCGCATCAGCATGCGACCGCTGCGGCCGGCGCTGTCGAGGGCGCTGGGCATTGCGCATCGGACCAGGCTGGACGACGATGCGACGGAGTTGACGCTTCGGGCCTTGTTGGGGATGAAAGAGCATTGAAAGTCGTTTTCGTTGCGCCTTGCGGCGGATCGCTTCGCCAGCTTCGCCCCGGCCGGAGTGACTAAGATCAGGCCGCGCCACCCCGACGGCCAGGGGCGCACCCTGATCAACCATTCCCCAGAGAGTTCGCCGCATGAAGTCAGCAGGGCTGAAGGGCACCGTTTCCATTGAGCTCGTGCATGAGGCGATTCGCGCCGCCGCGCTCAGGAACATGGACATCAGCGGCGTGCTCGAGATCGCAAGGCTGGACCGCGATCTGCTGAATGCGCCGCGCGCGCGCATTTCGGCGGCTGCGTACTCGCGCATGTGGGTGGCGCTGGCCGACCTGATGGATGACGAGTTCTTCGGCCTGGACAGCCACGGACTGCGCCGCGGAAGCTATGCGCTCATGACGCGCGCAGCGGTCAACTCGGAGAACCTGGAGCACGCCCTGCGCCGGATCCTCCGGTTTCTTCACGCCAACCTGGACGACTTTCGCGGGGAGCTGGTCCGATCAGCGGACGAGGCGCGCGTGATCCTGCACGACGGTGGCGTGCTGCGCCGGCTGTTCGGCTACGGCACCTGGTTCATCCTCGTCCACGGGCTGGCATGCTGGCTCGTGCACAGGCGAATCCCGTTGCGCGAGATGCGGTTCCGCTGTCCGCCGCCGGCCGACGACAGCCACTACCGCACGCGGTTCTGCGAGAACGTGCAGTTCAACGCAGAGACCACGCACATCACCTTTGCCAGCGACCTGCTCGATCTGAAGATCGCGGAATCCCCCCAGACCGTCGACAACTTCCTGCGGGCAGCGCCCGCCAATCTGCTGGTCAAGTACCGCAATGACGCGAGCACCAGCGCACAGGTGCGGCACCGGTTGCGCAGCCAGATGCCCGATGCGTGGCCCGAGCTGGAGAAGCTCGCGCAAGAGCTCTGCGTTTCCGGCGCCACGCTCCAGCGCCGATTGCAGCAGGAGGGGCTGAGCTACCAGCGGGTGAAGGACGATCTGCGGCGGGACATCGCGATCGACCTGCTGTCGAGCGCCCCGCTGACGGTGGCCGAGGTCGCCGCCCGCACCGGATTCCGGGAGACCAGCGCCTTTCATCGCGCCTTCAAGAAATGGACAGGCGTGAGCCCCGGAAGCTATCGCTCCTCTGCGCACGCGCGGGAATAA
This sequence comes from Variovorax sp. VRV01, assembly GCF_014852545.1. NCBI lineage: Bacteria > Pseudomonadati > Pseudomonadota > Betaproteobacteria > Burkholderiales > Comamonadaceae > Variovorax > Variovorax sp. VRV01. Next base: position 82,481 of record NZ_JACVBS010000020.1, on the reverse strand, counting down.
GCGCCCGGCGCCCGCCAGTGACGTCCGCATGCCCGAAAGCCCCGGCCGGATCGAGGCCTGCGGGCATGGGCATCGGGCGCTTGCGGAACTAAGCTCCTCGGCAGTCCGGCAACGAGGAAACCCGCAATGAACCGAATGATGGCGCCGCCGCTGGGTGCGCAGGCGCTGCAAGGCGCAGTCGATTGGGCAATTGCCACGCGGCGCAGCATCAGGGCGTACCTGCCCAGGCCGGTGCCGCAGCAAGAGATCGAAGCGATCCTCTCGACCGCGCGCTACAGCGCTTCCGGCATGAACATGCAGCCCTGGCATGTGCATGTGCTGACCGGGGCTGCGAAGGCCGGCCTGTCCGCAGTGATCGCAGCGCTCGACGACGATCCCGGCAGAACGGAGGAACTGCTCGAGCCCTACGACTACTACCCGCGCGAATGGCTCTCCCCGTACCTGGAGCGGCGCCGCAAGGTGGGCTGGGACCTCTATGGGCTGCTTGGCATCGCCAAGGGCGACAAGCAGCGCATGCACATGCAGCACGGGCGCAACTACCGTTTCTTCGATGCGCCCGTGGGCCTGTTCTTCACGATCGACCGCGCACTGCAGGAAGGAAGCCTGCTGGACTGCGGCATGTTCCTGCAGAGCGTGATGATCGCCGCACGCGGCCGCAACCTCCACACCTGTCCGCAAGCCGCGTTCCTGAAGTTCCATCGCCAGATCGCCGAGTTCCTGGACATTCCCGCGGGCCAGATGCTCGTCTGCGGCATGAGCCTGGGCTACGCCGACGAGTCCTCCATCGAGAACGCGCTGGTCACCGAGCGGGAGCCGGTTTCCGCCTTCACGGCATTCCACGACAGCACGAAGGAGACAAGGACATGAGCGCGCCATCCTATGCAAAGGGCCTCGACCGCTGCGAGGCGAACCATGTACCGCTGACCCCGCTCGGCTTTCTCGACCGCGCCGCGCTGGCCCATCCCAACCGCCCGGCCGTGGTGCACGGCGACCTGACGCGGACCTGGGCGCAGACGCGGGAGCGCTGCCATCGCCTGGCATCGGCGCTGGTGGCCAGGGGCATCCAGCCGGGGGACACGGTTTCGGTGCTGGCGCCGAACACGCCGGCGATGCTGGAGTCGCACTTCGGCGTGCCGCTGGCAGGTGCCGTGCTCAACGCGATCAACCATCGCCTGGATGCAGAAGGCATCGCGTTCATCCTGCGTCACGGCGAGTGCAAATTGCTGATGGTCGACCGCGAATTCTCCGCAACGGTTGCCGCCGCCCTGGCGCTGCTGGACAGCCCTCCCCCGGTCATCGACATCGAAGACCACCTCGCGCCGCCCGCCGAACGCATCGGCGAGACCGACTATGAATCGCTGCTGGCGAGCGGCGACCCGGAGTTCCCCGGCCGCTGGCCGAGCGACGAGTGGCAGCCCATCGCGCTGAACTACACCTCGGGTACGACGGGAGACCCGAAGGGCGTGGTCGCCAGCCACCGCGGCACCTACCTGATGAGCCTGCTGCAGATCACGAACTGGGCGATGCCGCGGGCGCCGAAGTACCTGTGGACGCTGCCCATGTTCCATGCGAACGGGTGGTGCTTCACCTGGGCCGTGACGGCGGCGGCCGGGACCCACGTCTGCCTGCGCCGGGTGTCCGCCGAAGCGGTGCTGCGGGCCATCGACACGCACCAGATCGACCATCTCTGCGCGGCGCCGGTCGTGATGGCCATGCTCTCGGATTCAGCCCGGAACATCCGGCTGTCCCGCAGCGTGCGGGTACTGACTGCGGGTTCCCCGCCGCCGCTGGCCGTGCTGAACGCGGTGCTGGCGATGGGCTTCGAGGTGGAACACGTGTTCGGCATCACCGAGGTTTGCGGCACGCCGGTGAGTTGCGCGTGGCAGGACGGCTGGGACGATCTTGAACCCGCCGAGCAAGGCAGGCTGCGGGTGCGCCAGGGCGTGCGCGCCGCCATGTTCGAAGGCCTCATGGTCGGCGACGCGGACACGCTGGAGCCGGTCCCTCGCGACGGAAAAACCGCAGGAGAACTCATGCTGCGCGGCAACACCGTGATGATGGGCTACTTCAAGAACGAGGCGGCGACACGCAGGGCGCTCGCCGACGGCTGGTTCCGCACCGGCGACGTCGCGGTCCTGCATGGCAACGGCTATGCGCAGATCACCGATCGTTCGAAGGACGTGATCATTTCGGGCGGCGAGAACATCTCCTCCGTGGAGGTCGAGGATGTCGTTCATGGCCACCCGGCCGTCCTGCACGCCGCCGTGGTCGCCCAGCCCGACGAGAAATGGGGCGAGGTGCCGTGCGTGTTCATCGAACTCAGGGCCGGCATCCCGGCACCTTCCGAGCAGGAGATCATTGCGTTCTGCCGGGAGCGGCTGGCCCACTTCAAGTGTCCACGCCGGGTGATCTTCAGCAGCTTGCCGAAGACGGCCACGGGAAAGATCCAGAAGTTCCGCCTGCGCCAGCAGGCCGGAAGCCAGGAGGCCATCACCGGCCTCGCGCGCCATGGTTGAGTTCGAACCCGCTGCCCGCGCCCCTGTCGAGCCCGGCTACCGCTTCTCGCGAATCCACACTTTCGACGAAGAGCAAGTCAGGGCCTTTGCCTTGGCCGCGGGAGACGAGAACCCGCTGCACCACGATGCGGTGTTCGCAAGGGGCACGCGCTTTGGCGGACTGATCGCAAGCGCCACGCACACCACCTCGCTGCTGATGGGATTGACCGCCACGCATTTCGCGAAGAAAGGACATGTGCTGGGCATCAACTTCTCGGTCGATCTGCTGCGGCCCGTATCAGCGAGCGAGACGGTGCTGATCGAGTGGCGCGTTTCGTCGATCGCGGCCCGTCCCAGAGGCGGCAGCATCATCGAACTGCAGGGATGCATGAAAGGGTCGGACGACCGGACCCGCGTTCTCGCGCACGGCACCGTCCTGCTGACCGCCGGCGAGTGACGGCCTCAAGGACGCAGCGATTCCTTCAGGATGCGCCGCGCCAGCGTCGAGCGGTGCACCTCCGACGCGCCGTCATAGACGCGAAAAGGCCGCATCTCGCGCAGGATCATTGACACGGGAGAGTCTTCCGACATGCCGAGCGCGCCCATGATCTGCGCAGCGCGGTCCGCCACCCGTCCCACGGCCTCGGACACGAACACCTTGACCATGGCCGACTCGTGCTTGATGCTTTGCTTCGCATCGAGCTTCGCGGCCGCGTGCCAGGTCATCAGGCGCGCGGCATGCAGGTCGATGTGCGAATCGGCCACCATCGCCTGCACCTGCTGCAGTTGGGCGAGCGGCTGCCCGAACGAGTGGCGCCGGTTGGCGTAGTCCTGCGCCAGCGCCATCGCGCGCGAGGCGCGGCCGATGAAGCGCATGCAGTGCGACAGGCGCGCCGGTTCGAGCCGCGCCTGCGCCTGGGCAAAGCCCCGGCCCGCCTCGCCCAGCACCGCGCCGTCGTCGACGAAGCAGTCCTGCAGTTCGATCTCGCCATGCCCGCCGATCTGGAATCCGTCGATGCTCGCGATGTTGCGCACCACGCGGTAGCCGGGGTTGCCGGCATCGACGATGAAGATCGTCGCGCCCTCGCCCGTCTTCGCCAGCACCAGCGCGAAGGCGGCGCCGACCGCCCCGCTGATGAACCACTTGCGGCCGTTGATGACCCAGCCGCCGGGACGGCGCTCGGCCACCGTCTGCAGCATCGACGGGTCGGACCCTGCACCGGGTTCGGGTTCGGTCATCGCAAAGCACGACCGGGCCTCGCCGCGCGCGAGCGGCACCAGGTAGCGCTGCTGCTGCGCCGGCGATCCTTCGGCCAGCAGGTTGATCATGTTGGGCTGGTCCGGCGGTGCGCAGTTCATGGCCAGTGGCGCCAGGAAGCTCCGGCCGGCCTCTTCGAGCACCACCGAACGATCGCGCCAAGACAGGCCCAGCCCGCCCCACGCCACCGGCAGCTGCGGTGCGTAGATGCCGGCCTCCATGGCCTTGGCGCGCAATGAATGGACCGCGGCTTCCAGCGCGTCCAGGTCGTGCGCCAGTGCCGGGCGCTCGCGCGGAATGGCCTCTTCCTCGACGAAGCGCCGCACCGCCTCGCGCAATGCCGGAAGACGGTCGCTGTAGCCGAACATCAGGCGCCTTCGCCGCCGTAGCCGGCCTTGGCCAGCGTGCGCCTGGCGATGTTGAGCTGGTGGATCTGGCTCGTGCCTTCGTACAGCCGGAACAGCCGCACGTCGCGGTAGAAGCGCTCCATGCCGTGGTCTGCGATGTAGCCGTAGCCGCCCAGCATCTGCACGCAGCGATCGGCCACGCGGCCGCACATCTCGGACGCGAAGTACTTGCAGATCGACGCCTCCATCGTCACGTCGATGCCCTCGTCGCGCTTGCGCGCGGTGTCCAGCACCAGCGCACGGGCCGCATGGATCTCGGTCTGGCTGTCGGCGATCAGCGCCTGGATCAGCTGGAAGCCCGAGAGCGCCTGGCCGAACTGCCGGCGCGTGGACACGAACGCCACCGCATCCTGCAGCATGCGGATCGCCGGCCCGATGCACAGAGCCGCGAGGTGGATGCGCTGCTTGTTCAGCACCTTCATCGCCGTCTTGAAGCCCTGCCCTTCGCGCCCGCCGATGACGTTCTCCGCCGGCACGATGCAGTCGTTCATGTGCACCTCGGACACGGGCGAGCCCGCCTGCCCCATCTTCCGGTAGGCCGGCCCGGTGCCGAGCCCGGGCATGCCGCGCTCGACCAGGAAGGCCGTGACACCGCGCGCCGACAGGTCGTGGGGATCGGTGCGGGCCATCACCGTGAAAAGGCCGGCGATCGGCGCGTTGGTGATGAAGCACTTGGTGCCGTTGAGCACGTAGTGGTCGCCCTCGCGCCGCGCCGAGGTGCGCAGCGACACGGCGTCCGAGCCGGCCTCGGGTTCGGTCAGCGCGAACGCGCCGGTCAGCTCGCCGCTGGCCAGCCGCGGAAGGTAGCGCCGCTTCTGCGCCTCGGTGCCGTCGGCCACCAGGGCCTCGGAGCCGATGCCGGTGTTGGTGCCGACCCGCGCCCGAAAGGCCACCGAGCACTGCGACAGCTCCATCGCCGCCAGCACCAGCTCTTCGGTCGTCATGCCCGCCCCGCCATAGGCCTCGGGGATCGAATAGCCGAACAGGCCCTGCGCCGCCATGTCGGCCACCAGGTCGGCGGGCACTTCGTCGGCGTCGGCCACGCGCGCCTCGTTCGGCACCAGCCGCTCGCGCACGTAGCTGCGCAGGCTGCCGAGGAATTGCTCGAACGCTTGGGGATCACGCTGCATGATGTGTTGCTCCTTGCTTCATGGGGTGGATGCGCGCGGACCTCAGTCCAGCTTGGTTCCGGTGGACTTGACCAGCGCGGCCCACGAGGCCGTGTCGGCCTTGATGAGCTCGGCAAACTGCGCCGGAGTGTTGCCGACCGGCTCGGCGCCCAAGGCCGCCAGGCGATGGCGAAGCTCGGGCTTTTCCAGCGCCTTCGTCGTGGCGGCATGCAGGCGCTCGACGATGGCGGTGGGCGTCGCAGCGGGCACCATCAGGCCCTTCCAGGCACCGAAGCTGAAGCCCTTGACGGACTCGGAAATGGTCGGCACGTCGGGCGCGGCCGTGGCCCGCTTGTCGGTGGACACCGCCAGCGCCCTGAGCCTGCCCGACTGCACATGCGGCCACAGGGCGGGCATGTTGTCGATCATCATCGCGATCTGGCCGGCGAGCAGATCGTTCATCGCAGGGCCCGTGCCCTTGTACGGGACGTGGACCATCGTGGTGCCGGTGAGCTGGTTGAACCACTCGCCGGCCAGGTGGGACGGGCTGCCGTTGCCCGCGGAGCCGAAGCTGACCTCCTTCGGCCTGGACTTGGCATAGGCGATGAACTCGGGCACCGTCTTCGCCGGGATCTTGGGGTTGATCGCCATCAGGTTGGGCTCCTGGATCAGCAAGGTCACCGGCCGCAGGTCCTTCGCGGGGTCGTAGGGCATCCTGGCGTAGAGGCTCGGGTTGATCACCGTGGGGCCTGCCGCCGCAATCAGCAGCGTGTAGCCGTCGGGCGCCGACTTGGCGACGTAGTCGCCGCCGATGTTGCCGCCGGCGCCGGCCTTGTTCTCGACGATGACGGGCTGCCCCAATTCGGGAGCGAGGGCCGCGGCCAGCAGCCGCGCCAGCACGTCGGTGGAGCCGCCCGGTGCAAAGGGCACGATGAGGCGGACCGGCTTGGCCGGATAGGAAGCCGGGTCGGCGTGCACCGCGGAAGCCGCGGCCAGCAGGCAGGCGGCAGCGAGCATGAACATCTTGCGCATGGGGTCTCCAGTTGGTTCTTTGCCAGGGCCCGGAGACTACGCAGCGGCATCACATATGGAAAACGATGTTTCTCTATCTTGAATGCCGCCGCTCGCCGGCATGCCATGCCGGACGTAGCATTCACCGCGCAACACCAGCCCCACATGCCTGCCGCCCGCCACCCCGACCCCGACTTCGCAACCACGCTGCAGCACGGCCTGCAGGTGCTGCACTGCTTCACCGTCGGCGAGCCCGCGCTCGGCAACAAGGAACTGTCGGAGCGCACCGGGCTGTCGAAGGCGACGATCTCGCGGCTGACCTACACGCTGGCGGCCCGCGGCCTGGTGGTCTTCGATGCGCACCTGCGGCGCTATCGCCTGGGCTCCACCGCCCTCACGATCGGCTATCCGCTGATGGCGAGCCTGCGCATCCGGCAAGTCGCGCGCGGCCGCATGAAGCAGCTGGCCGACGAGGTCGGCGGCTCGGTGTCGCTGGGCATGCGCGACCGCACGCGGATGGTCTACGTCGAAACCTGCCGCGGCCACGACCTCAGCGCCTGGCGGCCCGACATCGGCGCGGCCGTGCCGATGCTGTCGACAGCGATGGGGCGCGGCTGGCTCGCGCACGCGCCGCCGCAGTTGCGCGACGCCGTGCTGGCGCAGATCGAGGCTTCGGAGCCCGGCCAGGTGCGGCTGTACGAAGCCGACCTGGTGCGGGCGCAGGCCGACCTCCAGCGCAAGGGCTTCTGCGTGTCGCGCGGCGCCTGGCGCAGCGACGTGCAGGCGGTCGGCGTGCCGATCCGCATTCCCCAGGACGGCGAGACGCTGGTGCTCAATTGCGGCGTGCTCACGTCGCGGCTCGGCCCGCGCCAGCTCGAGCAAGGCGTGGGCCCGCGCCTCGTCGCGCTCGCGCGCAGCGTGGAAGCCGACCTGGATGCCGCGGCATGAAAGATGAGGACACCAAGGACCGCCAGTTCGCCACCACGCTCGCGAGCGGCATCGACCTGCTGCTGTGCTTCCATCCAGGCGAATCGAGCCTCGCGAACAAGGACTTCGCGCAGCGCACCGGCCTGTCCAAACCCACGGTCGCGCGCCTGACGCACACGCTGGCGCTGCTCGGCTACCTGCGGCGCGACCCGGCCAGCGCCAGGTACCGCCTGGGCGCGGCCGTGCTCGGGCTGAGCCATCCGCTGCTGGCCAGCATGCGCATCCGCCCGATCGCGCGGCCGATGATGGAAACGCTGGCGCGCGAGATCGAAGGCGCCGTCTCGCTGGGGCTGCGCCACCGCATCCACATGGTGTATGTGGAGACTGCGCGCAGCAGCGAGGACTTCGTGCTGACGCCCGACATCGGCGCGCCGCTTCCCATGCTGGCCACCGCCATCGGGCGCGCCTGGCTGGCGCGCGCCGCGCCCGAAGCCCGGCTGTCGGTGCTGAACCAGATCCGAGTCGCCGCGCCGGCCGAGTTCGAGCGCCACGCCGCGGCGGCCGAGCTGGCACGCGACGAGCTGGCACGCGACGGCTTCTGCAGTGCCCGCGCCGACTGGCAGCCGAACCGGCATGGCTTTGCCGTGCCGCTGCACGGCCTGGTGGACGGCATGCAGTTCGTGCTGAACTGCGCCGTGGCAACGAAGCGCGGCAGCTTCGCGCAGATGCGCCGGGAGGTCGCGCCGCGGCTGCTCACGCTGGCGCACAGCATCGAACTCTCGCTGGGCCTGCGATAGCGCACGTCAACGCCGCGTTCAGGATGTCGAAACATGAGTTGCGGCAAATGGAGCGCGCAATGAGACTCCGATGCATGCCATCCGACGCCCGCCAACACACCGCCGCCACTGAGTCCGCGTCCGCCACGCCACAGGGGCCGCTCGGCGGCATCCGGATCCTCGACATGGCCACCGTGATCGCGGCGCCCTTCTCGGCCTCGCTGTGCGCCGACATGGGCGCCGAGGTCGTCAAGCTGGAACTGCCCGAAGGCAACGACCCGCTGCGTTCGCTCTCGCCCACCACGCCGGACCACGCGCTGTTCTGGAAGGTCTCGAACCGCGGCAAGAAAGGCGTGTCGCTCGACGTGCGCAAGCCGGAAGGCCGCGCGCTGTTCCTGCGGCTGATCGCGTCCTTCGATGTGCTGGTCGAGAACTTCCGCACCGGCACGCTCGACAAGTGGGGACTCGACGCGCCCACGCTGTGGTCGGTCAACCCCCGGCTCGTCATCCTGCGCCTCACCGGCTTCGGCCAGACCGGCCCGTATGCGCAGCGCCCGGGCTTTGCGCGCATCTTCGAGGCGATGAGCGGCTTCGCGCACCTGACCGGCGAAAGCGGCCGCAGTCCGCAGCACATGAACTATCCGCTCGGCGACGTGATTGCGGGCCTGTTCGGTGCCTTCGCCATCTCCACCGCGATCGCGGAACGCCATCGCCACCCCGACGCACCGGGCCGGGAGATCGATCTCGCGGCGACCGAGGCCATGTTCCGGCTGCTCGAAGCCCTGCCGGTCGAGCACGAGGTGCTGGGACAGGCGCGCAGCCGCTCGGGCAGCCGGGCCACCTACACGGCCCCGTCCAACATGTACCGCACGGCCGACGGCCATTGGGTCACGATCGTGGGTTCGTCCGACCCGATCTTCAAGCGCATCTGCCAGGCCATGGGCCGGCCGGCGCTGGCGCACGACCTGCGCTTTGCCACCACGCCGGACCGGGTCCGGAACATCGACGAGATCGATGCGATCGTGGCCGCCTGGTGCGAGGGCCAGACGCTCGCAGAACTGTCCGAGGCCCTGACCCGCGGCGGTGTTCCCCACAGCAAGGTCTATGCGGTGGACGACGTGATGGTCGACCCGCACTTCATTGCGCGCGAAGCCGTCATCCGCCTGCCCGACCCGGACCTCGGGTCGCTGCCTGCGCCTGCGATCGTGCCGCGCTTCTCGGGCTTCAGGCCCGCGGCGCCGCGCACCGGGCCGGCGGCCGGCGAACACAACGCGGAGATCTACGCGGCGCTGGGCCTTGGCAGCGAAGCGCTGGACAGGCTGCGGCGCGAGGGCGTGATCTGAACGGGCGCTGCCTATGACGCGGCAACGGCCTCCTTGACGAAGTCGGCGTAGCGGCGCAGAGGGTGGCCGATGATGGCCTGCAGGCGATCCGCTGCACCGTCCGCGCCGTGCATGCCGAACTTCTGGATCCCGGCCATCATCAAGCGCATGTCGTAGGCCAGCCAGGATGGCCCGAACGAGGCCATCTGTCCTTCGAAGGCCGCCACGTCATCCCCGCCGTAAGCCACTTCGCGGCCGAGCGCGGCGCTCCAGACCTTGGCCACCGACGCTCCGGTCCACAGCTCGGGCCCGACCAGCTCGAGCGTCATGCGCGGTGACGGCGCGGGCGCGCGATCGCGGCGCAGCAATTCGGCAACGGCGACGTCCGCGATGTCCCGCGCATCGATCATCGCGACACCTGTAGAGCCGATCGGCATCGGGTAGACGCCGTAGCCCTGGATCACCTGCTGGACCATGCGCTCGTTCTGCATGAAGTAGGCCGGACGAAGGATGGTCGCCGGAATGTCGAGGCTCTCAATCATTCGCTCGACCGCGTGCTTGCCGGTGAAGTGCGGCACGTTGGTGAACTTGTCCGCATGGATGACCGACAGGTAGACGATGCGCTCGATGCCGGCTTCGCGCGCCAGGTTCAGCATGACGAGGGCCTGCGTCACTTCATCGGGCGTGACGGCATTCAGCAGGAACAGCGTGCGCACCGAAGACAGTGCCGCGCGCAGCGAGGGCACGTCGGTCAGGTCGCCGACGACCTCCTGGACGCCCGACGGGAAGGCTTGCTTTCCGGATGTGCGAACGAAGGCGCTGACCTCGGCGCCGGCAGCGGACAGGCCTTGGACGACGAGGGAACCGATGGTGCCGGTGGCACCCGTGACGAGAATGCTCATGGAAATCTCCTGGGAAGTTAGAGAGGAAAAAAAAGATCGATCAGCGCGAGAAATCCGCGACCACCTTGCCGATGCGAGGCTCGGTGCGGTTGCGTTCGATGGCCGCGGGGATGTCGCCGAAGCCCACGACTTCGCCGAGCTTTGAGATCAGCGTGCCTTGCGCGATCTCCGCCGCCAGCCGTTCCAGCAGGGCGGCATCCGGCTTGTTCATGAACCACAGTCCGCGGCGCCCGGGCGGCGTGCGTGCCAGGATGTCGGGCGAGGACGTGCCGACGATCGCGCCGTTTTTCGCCAGCACCTGCCACGAGCGAGCGAGCACTTCGCCGCCGACGTAGTCGAGCACCAGGTCGATGTCGCGCGCGACCGACTCGAAGCGTTCGCTCCGGTGGTCGATGACGTGGTCCGCGCCCAGGCTGCGCACGTATTCGAGGTGCGCGGTCGACGCCGTGGCGAAGACTTCGGCGCCTGCCCGCTTGGCGTACTGCACGGCATAGCCGCCCAGCCCTCCCGCCGCGCCGTGGATCAGGATCCGCTGGCCTGCGGTGATCGGACCCGCGTGGTACAGGCTCTGCCAGGCGGCCACGGCCGCGACAGGAACACCGGCCGCATGGACGTCGTCCAGGCCCTGGGGCGTGCGCACCAGGTTCGCCTCGTCGACGCTCACGAAGTCGGCATATGCACCGAGCCCGCCCAGCGGGCCCATGACGCGATCGCCCACGCGAAAGCGCGAGGCGCCGGGGCCGAGCGCCTCGACGGTGCCTGCGAGTTCGATGCCCAGCACGGCGGGAAGCTGAAGCGGGAAAGCCTCCCGGACGAAGCCTTCACGAACCTTCCAGTCGATGCCGTTCACACCGGCGGCCCGAACGCGGACCAGGACCTGGCCCGGCCCGGCTGCGGGCTTCGCGATCTCGGCGACCTCTGCAGCGGCAGCGCCGCCATAGGCCCGGATCAGCACAGCGCGTTGCGTGGTGGTGGTGGTCATTTCAATTTCCTCATTCGAAGTTGCGATGAGGAGAAGATAGGCCGTTGCATCGGTAAAACAAAGACGCGAAAATGAAGACACCTCGTCTCAAATCCGGAACACATGGACCTGAACGCATTGACCGACTTCGCGCTCGTCGCAGCCAATGGCGGCCTCGGAAAGGCAAGCCGCGCGAGCGGCAGATCCAAGGCGACGCTGTCGCGCCGCATCGCGGACCTGGAAGAGCAGCTCGGCGTGCGGCTCATCGAGCGCAGCGCCCGCGGGCTCAAGCTCACGGAAGCCGGCCAGATGCTGATGGACCGCACCGAAGGGCCGATGCACGAGGTGGCCGACGCCATGACTTCCGCGCGCGAGGGCCTGTCGGTGCCGCGCGGGCGCTTGCGCATCGCCTCGCCGGTGCTGTTCTCGCAGCTGGCGATGGGCCGCATCGGCGCCGAGTTCTGCGCGGCCTACCCCGAGGTCGCCTGCGAGGTGGTGGCCGACGACCGCCTGGTCGACCTCGTCGAGGAGCAGTTCGACGCCGCGATCCGGATCAATCCAGGCCCCGACAGCAGCCTTGTGGGCCGCTGCTTCGCCAAGGACCGGCTGGTGGTCGTGGCCGCGCCCTCCGTGCCCGTGCCGAAGCGAGGCAAGGGCAAGGTCAGCCCTGCTCCGGGCATCGTTTCAACAAGCTTCCAAGGCGGGAATTGGACGCTCGACGACGGACGCCTTGTCGTGGAGCCGATCCCGAAGCTCAGGCTTTCATCGTTCCTGATGATCCGCGACGCCGCGGTCGCCGGCGCCGGCGCTGCGCTGATCCCGCAGTCCATCGCGTGGAACCAGCTCACGCGCGGAGAGCTGGTCCAGTGGGGCATGGTTTCGGGCGCGGAGGTCGCGCTGTGGGTCCTGCACACATCGAGGCGGCTTCCCGCGCCGAAGGTTCGCGCGTTCGTCGAATTCATGTGCGGGCAATATCCGCAGGGGTCTCTTGTGCTGAATGGATAGAACTCAGCAACCGTGCCCCATGAACCGCCGGGCTAGCCTTTGAGATAGCCGGTCACGAGGCGCGCACCCTCGTCGATGAGCGCGTCCATCCGATCGCCGGTCAACGCTTTGGAGTGGTGCAGCACCGCGTTGTGCGTCAATGCCTCGATCGTGGTGACGCAGACAAATGATGCGAGCTCCAGGTCGTCGACGCCCAGTTCGTCCCGCGCCGCCTCGAGGTAGGCCCTGAACAGGCTGAAGTTCTCACGGCTGAACGTCTCCAGCTTCTCGAGCCTTCCCACGCGCGGGATCTGCTCTGCAAGTACGCGGTGCAGCGCGGGGTCGAGCCGATGCGCTGCAACCGCGACCGCGACGAATCGGCGTATCGCCTGGTCCAGCGGCTGGGCCCTGACCTGCGCCAGTTCGCTGCGGACCATCTGCATGATCTGCTGCTGGTGGCGCTCGATCACGGCGGCGACGAGTGCCTCCTTGCTCGGGAAGTACTGATAGAGCGAGCCGATGCTCACCCCCGCGACTTCCGCGACGCGGTTGGTGCTCGCCTTGTCGAAGCCTTCCTTGACCAGAATGCGAGCAGTTGCCTCGATCAGGCTGCCGACCGTCGCGCGCGATCGCTCCTGAACCGCGGTTTTCCTGGGCTTGGTGACGGGTTTTCTTGCCATGTTCCGCAGCCGTCAATGCGAGTAGAAAAAGCGAATGATCGCTCATATTCTTGGCAGACGCGCAAACACCCCAGGAGACCCATGACATGCACGACACATTGCACCGCCTCTTCGGATTCAAGGCTTGGGCCGACGACCAACTGCTGACGGCGCTCGCCGGGCTCGGCGACAGCTCCCCGGTCACCGCACTGGCCATCAAGGCGTTGAGCCACACGTATGTGGTGGACCGCATATTCGCCGCCCACCTCAGGCGAGAAGGCCACACGTACCCGTCGGCCAACCTGAGCGAGATGCCGACGCTCGCAGCCCTGGCCGCCGATCTCAGAAGAAGCGACCGGGAATACATCGACCATGTCTCGACGCTCGATCCCGACCAGCTGGCCGAACGGATCGACTTCGCGTTCACCGACGGCGCACCGGGGCGCATGTCCCGCGAGGAGATGCTCATGCATGTCCTCATGCACGGAGCGGGCCATCGCGGACAAGTCAGCGCAGTGATGCTGCTCCATGCAGTGCCGCCGGCCAAGGATGGCTTCACGGCGTACCTGCACGAGGCCGAAGCGCCGGCGAGAAGGCGGGTTGCCGCCTGAATGGCGAATGACGGATGTGGCTGCCGTCGGCCAGCCACCACCGCGCGCTTGCCTCGCGGCATCGCGCGGATCGCGGCGTGCGCCACGAACTCCGCGCTTTTCCAGGGGCCCCTGGTCAGGGTTGCCATCCACGTGGGCCGAGGCATGGTCGAGCAGTACGGGGCGCCGTGCCTGTCACAAGGCCATGTGCCCGCCCGTCTAAGAGGTGTTCCCCCAACCCTCAAGCTACAAGGAGCTCAACATGTCCCCAGCACGACTCGACTACCACGCCCTCGCGCCCGCGGCAGCGCGCGCCGGTACCCAGTTTTCCCACGCCGCCGGCCGTACGCTGGACAAGCGTCTGCGTGAACTGGTGAACTTGCGCATCAGCCAGATCAACGGCTGCGCTTTCTGCATCGACATGCACTGGGCCGAGCTGCTCAAGCAGGGCATGGACCCGCGCCATGTCAACGCTGTGGCCGGCTGGCGCGAGGCGGAGCGCTTCTTCAGCGAAGCCGAGCGCGCCGCCTTCAACTGGGCGGAGGCCGTCAACGCGTTGCCGCAGCGCACGCCCAACGACGCGGACTTCGACGCAGTGAAGCGGCACTTCAGTGACGCACAGATCGCGGACCTCTCGTTCGCGGTCTGCGCGATCCGCTCGTGGAACATGCTCAATGCCAGCTTCCACACGCAGGTGCCCGAAACGCCGTACACCGTCGGCTGACTGCCGCAATGGTTGCGTCGCAGGTTTCTCCGACGTTCAATCGGTGAGTGATGCGCCGTTGCCGGCGCTTCGTTCAATCCGCAGCGAGGCGCTTGAACAGCGCCTGAAGCAAGCCGAGATTCGACGCATCCGCGGCCACGGCATCTCGGCGGAACGAACTGCTGTCGTAGGGCGAATAGCTGTTGATCGGGTTGTCGATGGCCGGGCGCACGGGCACGACATAGGTGCGAACCTTCCCATCGAAGCTGTACCGCTCGTTGTTGCGCGGTAGCGGCGCCAGCGCCGAATCCTTTGCCAAGGTGTCGGCAAGATGGCGCCTGACGCTTTCCGTATCGACGCCGTAGGGCCCTGCGCTCTCCACGACAACGCTCTCCGGTCCAGTGCGAGCAGCCAATTTTTCGGCGGCGAGGCTCCCAGTTGGCGACTGGCTGGCGACCTCACCGGCGACCGCGGCAGTCATGGCGAAGAGCGAACCGGCGCAGAGGGCGAGTGCCATGCGGCCGAAAGTGAAATCCAAACTCATCAAGAACTCCCTCGCCCGGGTGGCACTGCGGAAATCGAGGTTATAGCCGAACGGGCCGACCTGCCCGATGAAGGCATCGATCGGCTGATACCACTTTGGCCATTTTTGCGAATGCAGGCACGGTGCCCGAAGGGGACACCAAGGTCAAGGCATGCCTGCTGTTCCCGAACCGGCGCAGAAGGGATTCCGCGCCCCGGCAATCCCAGGACACGCTGTAGCGGCCTGCGCTGACATGGCCCGGATCTCTTCACGCCAGAATTCGTGCATGGCAACCCGGAAGCCACCCGCCTTGAAGCGAAAGCCCCTGCCGAGCAGCACGGGCCGTGGCATGAGAACAGAACGGCTTCGCCTGTCCAGCGGAACCGAACTGTCGTTCACCACCGCAGGCGAGGTGTCCAGACCCGCCTTGCTGCTGCTGCACGGAACCCCCAACTCGGCCCGGCTGTTCCGGGCGGTCGTGCCCGCGCTGTCGCAGGCCGCTTTCGTGATCGCACCGGATCTGCCCGGCCATGGCGAGTCCGACCCGCTGCCGGCCCCCTCGTTTCCCGCCATTGGCCAGGCGATTTCCGAACTGCTGGATTCGCTCGAGATCGGTCCGCGATTCATCTACCTGCATGACTGGGGAGCGCCGGTGGGCCTGCAGATCGCGATGCAGGCGCCAGAGAAAGTGCTGGGCCTCATCGTGCAGAACGCCAACGCGCATCGAACGGGATGGGGACCGGGATGGGCCGCGACGCAGGCCTACTGGACGCAGCCCAACGCAGAAAACCAGGCGGCGGCGACCGCGCACCTGACCCTCGCGGGCACACACGACACTTACATCGCCGGCGTTCCGCCGGAAGTGGCCGAGCGCATCCCCGCTGAACACTGGGAAGAGGATTGGCAAGTGATGAACCTGCCGGGACATATGGACACCCAGCGGGCGCTGATCGCGGACTACGGGAACTATGCCACCCGCTTCGACGCCATCGCCAAGTACCTCGAGCATTGGCAGCCCCCTGCCCTCATGGTGTGGGGAAGGCACGATATCTATTTCGACCTGGCCGAGGTTCTGTCCTGGATGCGTGCGCTGCCCAGGATGGAAGCCCATGTCCTGGACGCAGGCCACCTGCTGCTCGAAACCCATGCGGCCGCGGCCGTTGCGCTCATGCTTGACTTCATCAGGCGTATCCAGGCCCCAATGAGCTGCAATGATCTTGATTGACAACCTAGGACACACGTCCTACAGTTTGCGCCTTCTTTAGGTCAACTGTCCTATTCGATCTTGCGTACCCGCGACAGCATCGTTCAAGCCGCCGACGCCTTGTTCTACGAGCGCGGTTTCGAGCACACGTCCTTCGCGGACATCGCGGATGCCGTGAGGATCTCGCGCGGCAATTTCTACTATCACTTCAAGACGAAGGACGAGATCCTGACGGCGGTCATCGCCGCGCGAATGGAGCGCACGCGAGCGATGTTGAGTCAGTGGGAGACGGAAGGCGAGGGCCCGCAGGAGCGCATCCGCCTGTTCATCACCCTGCTGATCCGCAATCAAGCCAAGATCATGCGCCATGGCTGTCCGGTCGGCACCCTGTGCACGGAACTTGCCAAGCTCGGGCACCCGGGACAAGGCGAGGCCAACGCCATCCTGGATCTCTTCCGCGTGTGGCTGCGAGGGCAGTTCCGCCAAATGGGCCGAGGCAAGGAAGCGGATGCGCTCGCCCTGCATCTCCTGGCGCGCAGCCAAGGAGTGGCGGTGCTCGCGCAGTCCCTGCGCAACAAGCAATTTGTACAACAGGAGGTGGCACTCATGAGTGCCTGGGTCGAGTCCTGCTCGCCCGTGCAGCCAACTGCCTCCGGTCGTTCGTGTTAGCCATCTGTTCAAGAAAGGTCATTCATGTTCTGTGTGTTTCTCAAGTTCTCGAGCAACAAAGGCCAGGCATCACGCCACATGGCGGAGCACATGCGATGGATCGAGCAGGGATTTGAAGATGGCGTCTTCCTCCTGACAGGCAGCCTCTCGGGCAACCAGGGTGGCACCGTCCTGGCACACAACACCACCCGCGAGGCGCTGGAGGAGCGCGTAGCGATGGATCCCTTTGTAGCGCAGGACGTGGTCAAGGTCGAGATCGCGGAGATAGTGCCCGGCAGGGTCGACGAGCGCCTGCAGTTCCTGGTGGAACGTACCTGAAATGGGCTCGACTCTCCTCGGGCTCGATGGACAGCCGCGGTGTCGCTGGTGCGCCGCCGCTCCCGAGTTTCTCCACTATCACGATACTGAATGGGGCTTTCCCGTCACGGATGACCACCACCTTTTCGAGAAGCTGTGCCTGGAAGGCTTTCAGTCGGGCCTGAGCTGGCGCACCATTCTGGTCAAGCGAGAGAACTTCCGGCAGGCCTTCCTGGGCTTCGATTACAGGCGCATCGCGCGCTTCGGCGCACCTGATGTCGAGCGATTGCTCGGCGACAGCGGCATCGTGCGCCATCGCGGCAAGATCGAGGCTGTGATTCACAACGCGCGCATGGCCGAGGAGATGGCGCAGCGCGAGGGATCGCTGGCGTCTTACTTCTGGCGCCATGAGCCGGACCCTGCGCAGCTCGCAGAGCCGCAAACCGCTTCCGCGTCCTCGCAGGCCTTGTCCAAGGTCTTGAAGAAACAGGGCTGGAAGTTTGTCGGGCCCACCACCGTGTATGCCTTCATGCAGGCTGCAGGGCTGATCAACGATCATGCTGCCGACTGCGTGACACGCGCCCGGGTCGAACAGGCGCGCCGTGCGCTTACATTGTCGGCTGCTTGAACCTTCACGAGATCGCAGATAAGCCCCTCGTCGCATGCAAGATGAGGCTGCGCGCGAGCTTCCCCGATGCGGCGATACAAGGCACCTCAAAAAGCGGTCGTTCGCACCGGCAAGTCGGAGCCCAAAAGAGCCCCGCCTTCCGATATAAATCACGCGGCGTGCACCCTTGCGGTACTCCTGAGCAAGCTCGCCATGCTCCCTGCCAACGCAGCCAGAGCCGCCATCACCAAGCCCCAGTGCACCGCGCTGTGGGATGGCAGCAGCTCGAACATCAAGCTCATCAACAGGCTGCCGAGCGTCAGCCCCGTGAGCCGGGCGGTGCCTTGCGCGCCACCGGCCGCACCGCTGCGCTCCCTGGGTGCCGAGAGCAGCATGTTCTGGTTGTTCGGTGTCTGGAAGAAGCCGAAACCCAGGCCTGCGAGGCTCGTGAACGCAGCGATCGGCAGGGCCGGGTTGCCGTGCAGCGGCCACAGCGCACACAGGGCCAGGCCGCTCGCGAAGCATGCACTGCCGGCCGCGCACAGCCAGGCGCCGGGCACGCGCTGGGCCAGGCGTGCCGACAGCGGCGCGGCCAGCATCACCGCCAGGGGCCAGGGAGTCATCAAGAGGCCGGCCGTCACCGCGCTCTGGCCGAGTTCGTGCTGGATGTAGAACGGCAGCGCCACAAGGCCGGCCATCTGGCCGGTGAAGCAGCACACGGAGGCAATGATCGAGACCCGAAAGGAATGCACGCGCAGCAGGTCGAGCGGGATCAACGGTGCCGCCTTTGGCATTTCGCGCCGCACCAGCCAGACCATGCAAACGGCCGACAGCGCGAGCAGAGCGCCGCCGTGCAGCGGCTGCGCCACCAGCCGGTCGCTCCCCAGCACGAAAGCCGCGAACATGACCGCATTGAGCGCGATGCTCCAGCCATCGATGCGGCGCACCGAGCGCGCCGGGCTCGGCAACCCCGCACAAGCGGCGAGCACGAGGAGGCCGATCGGCAGGTTCACCGCAAAGAGCCACGGCCAACTCGCCGCGGAAAGTATGAAGGCGCCAAGGGCGGGTCCCGACGCCGAAGCGGCTGCGACGGCGAGTGCATTCCACGCGATCGAGCGCGCCAGCAGCCGGCGCGGATAAGTGAAGCGCAGCAACGCCAGCCCCAGTGGCATCACGGCCGCACTGCCCAGGCCCTGGAGGCACCTCGCGGCCACGAGCCATGGCAGCGATGGCGCCAACGCGCACAGCACCGACGCCGCGGTGAACAGCGCAACGCCACCCGCGAAGACCCGCCGATACCCGAAGCTCTCCCCGACCGCAGAAGCCGGCAACAGGAACATGACCACAGCCAGTTGGTAGGCGGTGATGATCCAGACGGCATCGGCGGGTGTCGCCTGCAACTGCTGGGCAATGTTTGGCAGCGCGATGTTGGCAATGGCGCCATCGAGCACCACCAGCACGCCCGCGCCCAGGATCGCGGCGACGGCCAGGCAGCGCCGCGGCAGCGGCAGGCCGTCGGCGTCATGCGCCGCGTTCGCATCGTTCGCCTCCCGGGGTTCGACGGTGGGCGAAGCGGTGGAGGAGGAGTTGGATCGAAGTGTGGATGTCAGCATGAGTCCAGCTTAGGACTGCGCACACGGCTTGCACAGCGCGCGGCGCGCAGCTTGTTCCTGCATGCGGCGCCTGTCGAAATCCTCGCGGCCGTGCTAGCTTCGGGCATGCCGACAGAAGCCGACCTGAACCTGCTGATTGCGTTGAACGCACTTCTCTCCGAGGGCAGCGTCGCGAAAGCTGCCGAGCGCCTGGGCCTGAGCGAGTCGGCGATGAGCCGGGCGCTCGCGCGGCTGCGGGAATCGACCGGGGACCCGCTCCTGGTGCGCGCGGGCCGCGCCATGGTGCCCACGCCGCATGCGCTGGCACTGCGCGATCGCGTCAGGGAGCTGGTGCAGGAGTCGCGCGCGGTGCTTCAGCCTGCCGGCGCGAACATGGACCCCCGCACGCTCCGGCACCTGTTCACGATACGGGCCAACGACGGCTTCATCGAGGGCTTCGCGCCTCAGCTGGTGGCCCGCGCCGCGCGCGAGGCGCCCGGCGTTCGCCTGCGCTTCGCGCCCAAGCCCGACAAGGACGTCCGTCCCCTGCGCGAGGGGTTGCTCGACCTGGATATCGGCGTTCTCGGCGAGTCGGGCCCGGAGGTCCGCGTTCAGGCGCTCTATCGCGACCGCTTCATCGCGGTCGTGCGCGAGGGCCATCCGCTGCTCGCCGGACCCGAGATCACGGCCGAGCGCTACGCGGCCTGCGACCACGTGGTCACTTCACGCCACGGCCGGAGCGTGGGACCGGTGGACGACGCGCTCGCGGCAGTGGGCCTGGTGCGCAATGCCGCGGTCGTGGTGCCCAGCTTCGGTACCGCCCTGTCGATAGCGGCCGCGACCGATCTGGTTGCATTGATACCGTCCTCCTACTTCGAACACCTGAGGGCGCGCGGCACGCTGCGCTCTTTCCCCCTGCCGATGCCTACGGAGCCGATCACCGTGTCGCAGATGTGGCATCCGCGCCTGGATCGGGATCCTGCGCATCGGTGGCTGCGCGGGATGGTGCTGGAGGTTTGCCGGCCGCTGGACGAGCGGACAAGAGCGCAGTGATTGCATTGAATGCATCGACCTTGAACGCCGGCATCGCCGCCGAACGCGGGGCTCCGCAGGACCGTCACAGCGACAGCGGCAGCCCCAGGTGCCGCTCGTACATCAGGTCCCGGTGCCGCAGCAGCACAGCGTCCAGCGCCGCATCGGTCACCGGCTCGCGGAATTCGAAAGCCTGGCGCGTGACGGGGTCCATCTGGCAAACCGCCTGCGGCAACGGACGCATCAGCGCCAGCGCGGTCGCGCTGTAGATGTCCACGGCGCTAAGACTTCTGCCGATGTAGTAGTCGCTGCCGGCCGCCTGCTGTGCCTTCAGGCGCGCTGCCAGCATCTTCAGCACAGCCACCACACGCCCGGGTGCACTCGCGCCCGCCTGCGGACTGAAGCCGTATTTCTTGCCGATGTATGCGGCGGCCTGTGCGGCGAAACCGCCCTCTCCCGCCAGGCCGGCCTGCACCAGCTGCAGGCGGCGCGACCACGCCAGCCCCTGCTCGCCGCAGATCTCGTGGGCCAGGCCGAACATCAGCGCCCGGTCGGCCGCATCGGCCGGGAGAAGCGAGGGCTGCGGCGCGAGCCGCTCGCACAGGAGCAGGATGTCCGCCCAGCCCGAGCGCGGCGCCTCGTTGTTGCAGATGGCCACGGGCGCGCTGCGCTGGCCGGCCCACTCCTTGAGTCGCGGGCTGTCGTAGGCCAGGCGCACCGCTTTCCACGGGATGCCTTTCACATGCAGGATGCCCTTGGCCGCCTCCGACCAGGGGCTGGGAATATGCCCCACCACCACCATGCGCAGGCCGGTGCCGGCAATGGCTTCTTCAACGCTGCTGTATTCGATGCTCATGCGCGCATTTTGTGCGATGCCCATGGCCTCGAACGGTGGTTCGCGAGGCACCGCCCGCGCTAAACTTCAGCCCCCTTCTTCTTGCAGGAGACGACCCCATGGCCCGATTGCTCGTGCGCAGCTTCGGCGTTTCGCTCGACGGTTTTGCCGCCGGCCCGGACCAGAGCCTGGAGCATCCGCTGGGCGTTCGCGGTCCCGAACTCATGAACTGGTTCTTTCCCACGCGCGTCTGGCAGCAGATGCAGAAGACGGGCGAGGCCAACGGCGAGACCGGCATCGACAACGAGATGGCCGAACTGGGTTTCGCCGAGATGGGTGCCTGGATCCTCGGGCGCAACATGTTCGGGCCGGTGCGCGGTCCCTGGCCCGACGAAAGCTGGAAAGGCTGGTGGGGCGACGAGCCTCCCTACCACGTGCCGGTCTTCGTGTTGACCCACCATGCCCGCGCGCCGCTGACGATGCAGGGCGGCACCACCTTCCACTTCGTCACCGGCGGCATCCACGAAGCGCTCGCGCTGGCGCAGGCCGCCGCTGGTGGGCGCGACGTGCGCGTGGGCGGCGGCGTGGCAACGGTGCGCGAATACCTGAAGGCCGGCCTGATCGACGAACTGCACCTGGCCGTGCGTCCGGTGCTGCTGGGCAAGGGCGAGGCGCTGTTCGCAGGCCTGGACCTGCCGGCGCTGGGCTACCGCTGCGATCGGCAGGTGGCAGGCGAGCGCGCCACGCATGTGTTTCTGCGCCGCAGCGCGCCTTGAGGGATCAGGCCTTCCTCAGCGCCCGTCAGACGGGGTGCCAGGGCAATCCGTAACCCAGCTGACGCTCGTGCCTCAGTGAGAGCAACACCACTTCTTTCTCGGAATGGGCATAGAGCAGGACGTGACGAGCCAGCACCAACTCCCGCAACACAGGCAAGCCAAGTGCCTCGGCAGTTTGTCTTGCCTGCTCAGCTTGAAACTGCCCCCAGCCCGACTTGGCATCGAGGAATCGAGCAGGTCGCCCGCTTGTGGGCGCGAACGAAAGAAGCGCGCGCGCTTTGACCACTTCAGCCTGCAATTTCTTGAAGCGCGCCGGCGCAGAAGCGTCGTCCTGTGCCTCCATGAAGCTACGTGCAGCATGCAGGCACACCAGAAAGTTCGGAACCGCCCGAACGCTTGCATTGACAGGAATGCTCACGGCGCCGTTGCGACGCCGAGTGCCCGGTCCAGTTCCTCGTCAGACACGAACTGGCCTGCCAAGGCCTGCCGCAGGCCGGTGATGGCGTCCTCGGCCAGCACAAGGCTGGCGTGCTCCGATTCGAGAGCATGGTAGTAATCCAGCCGGCGTGCATCGACCAAGGCAACGTAGCTCGCGCCGTTCTTGGTCAGCACCTTCTCCGAGCCGCTGCCGACCACGTCTTCCGCCAGTTCGGTGAGCCGGGCACGCGCTTCGCTGATGGGAACAATGTCCGATGCTCTCAATGGCATATTGCAGTATCCGTTAATGTTTGCTTTAACGTCAGTCTAGCGTCCAATCCTCCACCCTGCAAACGCCCATTCACGCAAGCGCCATCGCCTCCACCTCGACCTTGAACCCGAAGTGCAGCGGCCCAGTCGGTACGATGGCCCTGGCCGGGCGCGAGGTTCCGGCCCACTGCGCGTAGATCCTGTCGAAGGCCGGCCAGTTGGCGATGTCGTCGAGATAGACCCTCACCTGCAGCAGTTTGTCGATGCCCGAGCCCGCGGCCAGCAACGCCGCCTGCACATTCGCCAGCGTCTGTGCCACCTGCGCCTCGAAAGCCGCATCGGTCAGGCGCTCGCCGTCCGGCGTGATCGGCAGCTGCCCGGCGATGAAGACCAGGCCACCGCCGATGGCAGCGTGGCTGTAGTGGCCGCCCGGCCTGGCCAGCGCGGGCACGGCGACATGGACCGGGCCCGGCATGTTGTGCGACTCGGCGGCGTTCTCACCAGCCATGGAAACGCTCCCAGGTTTGCACCGTGCCGTCCGCGGCCAGCGCCTGGTAGGCGGGAAACTGCGCGCCGGTCGCGCAGGCATGGTTGGGCAATATGCGCAGCCGTGTGCCGACCGGAAAGCGCGCGACGATGTCCGTGTCCGCAGCGCCCTCGCGCGACAGGATGCCGTGCTCCTGGTTGGCGGCCGACAGCAGGTAGCCCTCGATTGGCATTCCGTCCACGGTGCACACCTGGCCATAGCCATAGTCGCGTTGCTGCCTGCCCGTGCCCCGGTCGCGGCTCATGGCCATCCAGCCGGCATCGACGATGGCCCAGCCCTTGTCGGCCTGGTGCCCGATGACGGTGGTGAGCACGCTCAGCGCAATGTCTTCGGTGCGGCAGACGCCCACGTTGCGCATCACCAGGTCGAAGAAGACATAGACGCCGGCGCGCAGTTCGGTGACGCCTTCCAGCGACGCGGCTTCCAGCGCCGTGGGAGTGGAGCCTACCGAGACGATGGGGCACGGCAGGCCCGCTGCGCGCAGGCGTTCCGCAGCCTGCACGCAGCCGGCACGTTCCTGCTCGGCCAGGGCGGCCAGGGCCTCGGGCGTATGCAGTTCGTAGCTGGAGCCCGCATGCGTGAGCACGCCGGCCAGGCGCATGCCGCCCTCGTGCAGCATGCGGCCGACCTCGAGCAGGAGATCCTCGCCCGGCTTGATGCCGGAGCGGTGGCCGTCGGTGTCGATCTCGATGAGAACTTCGAACGCGTGTCCACGTGCGCGGCCGTACTCGGCGATGGCCCGTGCACCTTCGACGCTGTCGGTCAGGATCTGCAGCGCGCAGCCGCGCTGGCAGAGGTCCAGCGCATGCGCGAGCCGGTGCGGCGCCATGCCGACGGCGTAGAGGATGTCGGTCACGCCGTGGGCGAAGAACTGGTCGGCCTCTTTCAGCGTCGACACCGTGATGCCCGCCGCGCCGGCGGCAAGCTGCGCGGCGACCACGTCGGCGCATTTGCTGGTCTTCACGTGCGGGCGAAAGCGCACGCCCAGCGCGTCGGCCTGCTGCTGCATGCGCGCGATGTTCCGTTGCATGCACGGCAGCGACACGATGGCTGCGGGGGTGTCGATGTGGGCGAGATCTTGGGAGATGTTCTGCATGTTGCTCATTCGGATCAGTCCAGGTATTGGCCTTTGGCCTTGAGGGCCGGCACGTCGTCGCGGATGCCGCGCGCAATGAGCGCGGTGACGGCCGCGGGCGTTGCATCGGCGGGTCCGGGCAGGTCGACGCCCAGTCCTTCCATCTGCTTGCGCAGCGCCGGGTCGGCGACCGCTTGCTGCAGCGCGCTCGTCAGTTTCGCGAGCACGGGCTGCGGCGTGCCGCGCGGGGCGAAGAAGGCGTTCCAGGAACGCACGTCCAGGGCATGGCCGGCTTCCGCGGCGGTGCCGATACGAGGCAGCTGCGCAAGGCGCGTGCCCGACAGCACGGCGATGGCCTTGATGCGCCCGCCGGCGATCTGCGGCAGTGCGGTGGTGGTCTGGTCGCACATGAAATCGGTCTGGCCGCCCATCAGGTCGTTGACCGCTGGCGCGACGCCCTTGTAGGGCACGTGCGTGGCGTTCTGGCCGAGGGAAGACAGCAGCAACACGCAGCCGTAGTGCGAGATCGACCCCCCGCCCGCGCTGCCGTAGGAGGCCTTGTCCTTGTGCTTCGCCAGCCAGGCGCCGAACTCGCGCAGGTCGTTGGCCGGAAGATCGGCGCGGGCCAGCAGCAGCATCGGTGCCGCGCCCGCGGGGCCGATGGGCGCGAAGTCCGCGACAGGGTCGTAGGCCAGCTTCTTGTACAGCGCGAGGTTGGCCACGTGCGTGCCGATGCCGCCGAACGAGATGGTGTTGCCGTCGGCGGCAGCCTTGCTGGCCTTCGTCAGGCCGATGACGCCGTTGGCGCCGCCGAGGTTCTCGATGACGATGGGCTGGCCCAGCGGCGCAGCCATCTTCTGTGCGATGGCGCGGGCCAGTGCATCGCTGGGGCCCCCGGCAGGGAAAGGAACGATCAGCGTGACCGGGCGGTTCGGAAACGGCTGGGCGAAAGCGCCGGGCGCGGCCAGCAAGCCGGCGCAGAAGGCGGCAAGGCTGCCGGCCAGGCGAAGAAAGCAGATCATGGACAAGGTCCTGGGGTGGTGGATTGAATCAGGAAGCGGCCGGCCGGAAGCCGCGCAGCCATGGCAGCGCGCCGTCGAGCGCGGGCGACTCGACCTCCGCCAACGGCGCGCCTTCGGGCCGGTCGAGGCCGGCGCGGTTGTGCCAGTAGGTACGCAGGCCGACGCTGGCGGTGCCGAACATGTCGTAGCCGGAGCCGGCAACGAAGGCCGCCTCGCCCGGCTGCACGTCCAGCCGCTCCAGGGCCAGCCGGTAGGGCCTGGGGTCGGGCTTGTAGAAGCCCGCTTCCTCGGAGGTCACGACCACGTCCCAGTCGATGCCTAGGCGTTCGGCAGCGCGTTCGCCCAGGCGCCGCGAGCAGTTGGTCACCACGGCCAGCTTGCAGTGGGGCTGAAGCGCCCGCAGCAGTTCGGTGGCGCCGCTCCAGGCAGGCAGTTCATCCCAACGGTCGTCCAGCGACTGCGGGGCGCTCGCGGGCAACCCCACGGCGGCGGCGGCCTGCCGCACCAGGTCTTCGTAGGGCACGTAGGCGCCGCAGCCATAGGTGAGCCGCAGGTATTCGGCGCGCCAGGCGCGGCCCATCCGCTCGGAGCCGGCAGCCGCGTTCCAGACGGTCCACGAGTCGAGCAGCGCGGTGAGCAGGTCGAACAGCACGGCCCGGGGATAGCGTCCGGCCGCGGCATGGGGAGTCGAAGTGTTTTGCATGGCGCTCACTTTAGGTGTGCCAGGGCGTCTTCGAGCTTCACTCTTGCGTCATCAATAGTTAAGCTCTGCTGAATGATGCAGATCGAAGACCTTCGCCTGGCTGCCGCGCTGCTGAGCGAGAGCTCGCTCAGCGCGGCTGCGCGCTCGCTGGGTGTCACGCCGCCCGCGCTGTCGATGCGCCTGCGCAAGCTCGAGGCCTCGCTGGGCCTGGCGCTGGCCCACCGCACGTCGCGCAAGCTGCACCTGACCTCCGAAGGCGAACGGTTCGGGCGCGAGGCCTATGAACTTTTGCTGAAGTTCGACGGCCTGCGCGAATCCCTGCAGCGCGACGACCGGCGCCTGAGCGGAACGCTGCGCGTGGCCGCGTCCTTCGGCTATGGCCGCACGCACGTCGCGCCATGGCTGTCCCGTTTCTCCCGCCTGCATCCGGCCCTGCGGCTGCAACTGGACCTGCGCGAAACGCCGTGGCCCGACAAGCACGATTCCGACGCGGTGGTGCACGTGGGCGCAGTGCGCGACTCCTCATGGGTGGCGCACACGCTCGCTTCCAACGAACGGTGGCTGTGCGCGAGCCCCGGCTACCTGCGCGAGCACGGCACGCCCCGCCATCCGGCGGACCTGGCCTACCACGCCTGCATCTGCATCCGCGAGAACGACGAGGACGTGACGCTGTGGCACATGCGACCCGCGGGCAGCGCCGCCCGCAAGAGCGAGACGCTGCGCATCAACCCGGCCTTCGTCAGCAACGACGGCAGCGTGGCGCGCCAGTGGGCCGAGGACGGCCTGGGCATCGTGCTGCGCTCCCAATGGGATGCCGCCGAAGCGCTGGCCGCCGGCCGCCTCGAGCGCGTGATGGCGGACTGGGAATTCGGCGCGGCCCCGGTGGTGGTGCTCGTGCCCACGCGCAAGGGGCGCAGCGCGCGGGTGCAGGCACTGGTCAGTTTTCTTCTGGAGGCGGCGGGTCGATCGGACGGGCGCGGCGCCGGGTCGCCCCCGTGAATCCGCGGGCGGTGATGCATTGGCAGCTCACCGGGTTGCGCACTTCATGCGCAAAGCCGCCCGCAAGGAAGAGGAGCGCGAACCAGAGCTTCTTCATCTCAGCTTCCCGCTGCCGGCGCCGGTTCGGCCAGCAGCGACTGGATCTTTTTCTCGGTGGTGCCGTAGCTGCCTTCGCCAAAGTGCGAATAGACGATCTTTCCCTGCTTGTCGATCAGGTAGACCGCGGGCCAGTACTGGTTGTTGAAGGCCTTCCAGGTGGCGTAGTGATTGTCTTGCGCAACGGCGTGCTTGATCTGCAGCCGGCTGATCGCGTCCTGCACGTTCTTGGTGGACTTCTCGTACGCGAATTCTGGCGTGTGCACGCCCACGACGACGAGGCCCTTGTCCTTGTACTTCTCGTTCCACGCCTGGACATGGGGCAGGTGGTTGAGGCAGTTGATGCAGGTGTAGGTCCAGAAGTCGACGAGCACGACCTTGCCGCGCAGGTCCTGCAGCTTCAGCGGCTGGGAGTTGAGCCAGTGGTCGATGTTCTGGAACTCGGGCGCGATCTGCGCAACGCCGGCGGGAATCTCACCTCCCGGCGGCGTTGCCGCCGCGGTGAGTATGCCGACCGAGGCCGCAACAGCCGCCACGCCGATCAGCACGTTGGATCTCATGGTCACGGTGAGCTCCGGCGTTCAGCGCAAGGTGACGCCATCGGCGATGCCCGCCTGGCGCGTGGGGAGCGCCCCGTGGATGCCGTACTGGACAGGCACCCGGCTGTTGACGAAGGCCTCGACATAGAGGTTCTGGGCCGGCGCGTGAGCGAGTGCGCGGGCTTCGGCCTGCACTGCCGAGCGGTCGAGCGGGGAGGGCAGCGCCGCAACCACACCTGAGGAGGCGCCATCGGCATAGGGATCTGCGGAGTGCGCGGCCGCGACGGCCTGGGCGCGAACGTCGCTGCGGCCGAGCGTCGAGTGCGTCTGCAACACGCCTTGGTATTCCTCGGCATGGGCTTGCGCTCCAACGAGAGCGGCAAGGACCGAGAACGAGGCAGCACTGGCAATGCGAGAGAACTTCATGGTGATTCCTTGGTAGTGAAGCGAGCTCAGGTAGGGAGCGAATGAATTGTTCGCTGCGCCCTCCCCTTCCGGCGCACATTGCGTATGCCTATGTGTCGGCCCTGGAATTGCACACATTACGTTTCCAAGTCGTCGAAACAGGACCGGGCATTCAGCCGGCCAGCGCGCCCTCCATCGGACGTCGCCAGCGCTTCTTCGAGAAAGTCCAGGCGGTCCTGTCCCCAGAAGAGCTCATCGCGGAAGACGTAGCTCGGCGAGCCGAACACCCCTGCCGAAACCGCGCGGTCGGTCAGTGCGGCGTAGGAGCGGGCCACCTCGTCGGTGCGCGCCTGGCTGATCAGGGCCTGGGCGTCGAGACCGCAGGCTTGCAGGATCTCGGCGAGTGTCTGCGGACTCGAGATGTCCAGGTCGGCACACCATTGGGCGTGCAGGATGGCCTTGTAGAGCGGCACGACGTCGTGGCCCGCGGCGCCTGCCGCGATGACGATGCATGAAGCCAGCGTGGCATCGGGGCACATGAACTTCGGTTGCGGGTTCACATGCATGCCAAGGCGCCGGCACCAGCGCCGCAGTTCCGCCACCCGGTAGGCCTGCCGCTCGGGCGCGCGCAGCGACAGCAGCACGCCGTCCGTGCGCGCGTACACCGCCGGCAGGTCCACAGGCATGTAGCGGAAGTCGAGTGTCGGCCGCCCAGGGTTTGCCCGGATCTCACGGAAGAGCTTCTTGTTGACAGGTGGCTGGCGGTGACATAGTCTTCGTTTACTAAACGATCGTTTTACAAATGCCGCAAGTGCCCCGCTCCGTGCCCGCAGCAGCTATCTCTTTGCCCGCGCAACAGTCGGCCGGTTGATGCGCCACCGGAAGTCATTGCTGCGCCCCAGTGCGATTGGAGACGTCTTGATGGGTTCGAAGCTGTCCACGCCATCACCGATGTGTACGCATGAATCTTTTATTCACAACACTTCGCCGGCTTTCTGACCGGCACACGGAGACAAACATGAAAACTCTGACTCGCAGATTCTTTGATGCCGCTCTTGTCGCGGTCGCGCTTTGCGGCGGCGCTGCCGCGGCCGCGCAGCCCTATCCGAACAAAGCCATCCTGGTAAAAGTCGCTTACCCGGCTGGGTTCGGCGTCGACGCTTCGGTACGGCCGTCCACGCCCGTTCTGCAGCCAGCTGCAGACCTGGATCGACCTCGCACTCAAGCACGGCTGACCACCGTCTCGGAGTTCGATCGCTTGGCACGCCGCTTCGGTCAATGCATCGATGCCCCATGCGCCAGCAAGATGGTTCTCAGCGCACGCTTGCCACGCGCGTTCTGAGCTCTATAGGCCTGGCGGGCCAGCTCGACAAAGCGCTCCTCCCCCGGGTCCGGCAACGGCTCGGCGCTTTGCGGCGCATCCAGCCAAAGTGGCTCCTTCCCACAACGGTTCTCGATCTGCCGTGCGAGCTTGTCGGAGATGACACGGCCCTTCTTGATCTGGCTCCACATGCTCGCGGAGATCTGCAGCTTCTCCGCGAACTGCGCCGCCAGGCCAAGCGGCTCCGCCCCATTGGACGCACGCTCCGCAACGAAGTCGCCGAAGAGGATCAGGACGTTGTGGCGACGAATGGCTGGTAGTGACATGCTTGAAGCAGCGGAGCAAATCGTCCGTGCGAAGGACGTGAAGTGAGAAAAAAAACACAACACCCAAAAAAAGTGTTGCGCCTCGCAGTAAACCCAGTTTACATTACATCCATCGACGAAATGGATTCGTCCCCGTTTCTTCCGCAATCAACTTCGATTCATCGAAAACTCGCCAACCACTGGAACCATCGTGAACGCAAACCTGAGCTCACTGAACAATCGACCCGCATCGGGCCGGGCGTTCGTGCGCGTCTCGTTTTGTGGTGGTCGCAGCCTGACGACATCCAAGCTGCATTCGCAGCTGAACGCCCTCCCCGCGATCCCGGCCAGCTTGTGGCTCGGACAGCAATACGAGGATCAGCCGCACCCGGGTGGAGGTAGCGCGTAAGCGCACACCTTCCAAGCTCTCTCACCAGAGGCCCGGATTCCCAAGTGGATTCCGGGCCTTTTTGTTTTTCCGTGCGGAGCGATCCGCACACAACCGCGAACGGCACCTGGTGCCGGCCGCCACGGCAGTGATCGCGCTGCCGTGAACTCACCCGCCGAGTGGCGCCGGTGGGTGATCCTTAAAAATTTGCCGCGAGTCGCGCCCCTCACTGGTGAGGCCAACGACTCGCAAGAACTTGCAGCCGTAGCTCAGCCAGGTAGAGCGCAACGTCGCCAACGTTGAGGCCGAGGGATCGAAGCCCTCCTGCTGCTCCATTTCGGGTGTGCCTTTGCAGCACCTCCAGAGGCCAACCGCGTCGGCGGCCTGGAGGGATGTGCACGGTCGGACCCGACCATGTGCAGCGATGTCGACGTGGGCGCGAAAGCGCTCGAATCGCGTGAAGACACAACCGAAATGGAAACACCCCCCGATGGCGGAATTGGTAGACGCACCGGACTCAGAATCCGGCGACGAAAGTCATGCAAGTTCGAGGCTTGCTTGGGGGACCAGCACAGGGTGTCTAGTTCAATTGGCAGAACGCCGGTCTCCAAAACCGGAGGTTGCAGGTTCGAGACCTGCGATGCCCGCCACGTCATGGCAAGCGAGCTCGCAGTTCGCCCGCATAGCTCAGCTGGTAGCAGCGCTCGCCTTGTAAGCGAGAGGTCGTCCGTTCGATCCGGACTGCGGGTTCCATCCCGATTTAGGTCGTATTCGTCTAGTGGCTCAGGACACAAGGTTTTCATCCTTGTAGACGCGGGTTCGAATCCCGTATACGACTCCAGTTTTGCGCAGTAGGGGAGTCCGGTCGTCCCCGCGAGTTTCATACGCTCGAGATCGGCAGTTCGAATCTGTCCTGCGCAACCAGAATGAAGGCGCTTAGCCAAGCGGTCTACGGCACTGGGTTTTGATCCCAGCATTCCAAGGTTCGAATCCTTGAGCGTCTGCCATTCATTTCATCTGACTCCCGTGTTTGGCGCAGCCTGGTAGCGCATCTGGTTTGGGACCAGAGGGTCGCGGGTTCGAACCCTGCAACACGGACCAACAAAGAGCGGGATGGGCAATACAGTTGTTCTCCCGTGGAAATCGGCCTCAAAGATTGGGAGGCGCCGGAACCCGTACCCGGACACCATTGGAGCATTGGCCGAGAGGTCCAAGGCAGACGGTTGTCGGTTCGAAGCCGACCTTCTCCACCACCATCAGTGATCCGTTAACTCAGCGGCCAGAGTGCCTCCCTGTCCAGGAGGAAGCCAAGGGTTCAACTCCCTTACGGATCGCCACCATCAAGCCGAGATAGCTCAGGCGGTAGAGCGTCGCGTTGAAAGCGCGAGCGTCGCAGATTCGATTTCTGCTCTCGGCACCATCTTCACCTGCAGGCTGGCAGAGCGGCCTGTTGACGCTGTTTCGAAAACAGATGGTCGGCTCCACCGGCACGAGCGTTCGAATCGCTCCGCATCCGCCACGTCCCCAACCACTTTTCTTTCCCGCGTTAGCTCAACTGGATCAGAGCACTGGCCTACGAAGCCGGGGGTTGCACGTTCGAATCGTGTGCGCGGGACCATGCACCTGGAGTGCGAGCAGCATAGGTGACTGCACTGGACTGTAAATCCGGCGTCTCCGACATAGCCAAGCGGTCGAAGGCGCCGGTTTGCAAATCCGGTGAGCGTTGCTCCACATGGGTCCAAATCCCATCCTCGTTTCCATCTCGCCACCCTGCCCTGCTAGCTCAACTGGATAGAGCAGCCGCCTTCTAAGCGGCAGGTGGACCTTCGATTGGTCCGCAGGGCGCCACTCTTGTCTCGGCGACGCGACGTGTGATCTGGATCCGCGCGCGCGAGATCGGCGAGTGGTAGGCAGCGACGCTGTCGCGCGCGCAGCCTTTTGCAAATTTTTTCCTCGGTAGCTCAGTTGGTAGAAGCACCGCACTGTTAATGCGGGTGTCCCTGGTTCGAGCCCAGGTCGAGGAGCCAACATCTTTCAGCCGCATAGCTCAGTGGTAGAGCGCCGTCTTGATAAGGCGGAGGTCGATGGATCGTCCCCATCTGCGGCGACCAGTTCAAGGGTGCGCGTAGCTCAATGGCAGAGCCGCTGGTTGTGGTCCAGCTGACGACGGTTCGATCCCGTTCGTGCACCCCATTTTCTTCACGCACCTTGCTTCCCCGCATGGCGGAACCGGCAGACGCGGTTGCCTCAAAAGCAGCTGCCCGAGAGGGCGTGTCCGTTCGAATCGGACTTCGGGGACCACCGGCTTCATTCGGTGCAGTAGCTCAGTGGAAGAGCGCGTCCCTCATAAGGACGTGGTCGATGGATCGTTCCCATCCTGCACTACCAGAACAGTCGCGGGTATAGCTGAGAGGCAGCAGCAACCGGCTTTTAACCGGTAGGTCGAGATTTCGAAATTCTCTGCCCGCACCATCCACTCATCCAACCGGGCCCCTAGCTCGGAGGCAGAGCAGCGCCCCTACAAGGCCCAACCGGCTGGCCCAACACACAGGAGATTTTAGGACAAGCGCTCGGCCATGAAAGGAGGCCGCCACCATGAAACCCCAAGTACTTCAGCTCGATATCCAGGGAACGCCGCAGGCCTGGATCTCGCTCGAACAGGCCGCATCGCACTACGCCACCGGCGCCGTCGTCTGGGAAGATGGCGCGGCTCCGCTGGCCATGATGCGTGGGGGTTTCAACGTGGCGCGCGGCGCCGAGTCGAGACTGGTGATTTCGCCCATCATCGCTCTCAAGGGCTGCGCGAAGGTCAACCTGTTCGATCACACGCCCGCCTTCAACCGGCGCAAGCTCTTCGTTCGAGATCGCTTCATCTGCGCGTACTGCGCCCAGCGATTCCGTGAGCAGGACCTCACGTGCGAGCACATTCTTCCGGAAAGCCGAGGCGGCGGCTGGGACTGGATGAACCTGGTCGCAGCCTGCCGCGCGTGCAACTCCGAGAAGGCGGACCGGACGCCGGAGGAAGCCGGCATGAAGCTGGTCTATCTTCCCTATGTTCCGAGCCGATGGGAAGACTTTCTTCTGGAGGGACGGAACGTGCGAGCCGACGTGCACGAGTGGCTGGCGAGCCGGCTTCCGAAAGGCTCCAGGCTCAACTGAAAGACGAAGGGGCGCTTCCGCAAGGGAGCGCCCTTTTTTTTGCCCGCCGTTCGCGCCTCAGCGCGCGAGCCGCGTGAACACGTAGTCGTGGTTCTTCACCAGCACCTGGTGGCATGCAAAGCAGGTCTGGTGCTGCGCCAGGTCCACGGGCTTGCCATCCACGAAGCGGCCGAATCCCCAGCCGCCGGTGGCCGCGTATTTCTTCGAGTCCTTCACCATCACCTGCACGGTGGTCGCTGCGCCGGGAATCGACGCGGGTGCGAACTCCGGCGATTGCACATGTTTCCATGCCAGCTTGGTGAGGATGGTCCCGTCAGGGAACGGCAGCGTGCCCTGGTCGTAGGCCTGGATCGCCTTTGCATTGCCGAGCACCACGCGCAGTTCGTTCAACGGCTCTGCCTCGATCGCCGGCGCGATCAGCTGCCACTGCCGATAGCCCTTGGGAATGGTGACGCCGTACAAGGGCGAGGCATCTGAAATCTTCACGTCCTCCGCGGCGCTGGAAGTCGCGGCGAACACGCCGGCCGCCGCCGCGAGCGCAAGCAGGCCGAGGCCGCTGAGCTTCGCCAGCGTGCCTTGGCACGAAGCCAGGCGTGCATGGCGCGTTGTGGCGTCCGGGGCAGACACCTGCTGTGTGTTGTTTCGATTCATGGGACGGACCTTGTGTGTTGGAAATTGCCGCCGGGCGCGAAGGCCCCGCAGCGCCTGAACGCGTGGATTGTTCAGCGCCCCTGTCGCTTCCAAACGGGGTTCCGTATTCCTGTGTATCTGCACGGCCGGACGCCCACACTACGTTTCATCGGCGTGGCCTTCGTGTAATTCTTCATGTCGCCCTGTCCGGCCGACACAGTGGCATACAGACATCCGCAGCGCACGTGGAGTCGCGCCCTATAAACGCGGCCGTGCCTTGCCCCGCCGCGCTCGCCATGAGCTGCAGAAGGCAATCACTCTCCATTGCCCTTCACTTCAACCGCAGGAAAAACCAAATGAAAAATCTCAGCCGCCGCTTCGCCCGCACCATGGCCGCCGTGGGCCTCATGGCATTGGCTGGCGCCTTCACGTTCAATGCTTCGGCGCAGACCCCAGGCACGGCACAGCAAGCCAAGCCCACCATCGTGCTCGTGCATGGCGCCTTCGCGGAATCGTCGAGCTGGGATGGCGTCATCCGCAAGCTCGAGGCGAAGCACTATCCGGTGATCGCCGCCGCCAATCCGTTGCGTGGCGTCAAGTCCGACGCAGCCGATGTCGCGAGCATCGTCGATGCGGTCAAGGGACCGGTGGTGCTGGTGGGCCATTCCTATGGCGGCTCCGTGATCTCCAGCGCCGCCACCGGCAAGAGCAACGTGAAGGCACTTGTCTTCGTCGCTGCCTTCGCGCCTGAAGCCGGCGAGTCGGCAGCCGATCTCGCCGGCAAGTTCTCCGGCAGCACGCTCGGGCCCGCGCTGGCACCGCCGGTCGCACTCGCCGACGGCGGCAAGGACCTGTACATCCTGAAGAACAGGTTCCACGACCAGTTCGCCGCCGACGTTCCGGCCGCGGCTGCGCGCCTGATGGCCGCGACCCAGCGCCCCATCGCCGAGTCGGCGCTCGGCGAGCCCGCGGGCGCACCGGCGTGGAAGACAGTGCCCTCGTGGTTCGTCTATGGCGACGCCGACAAGAACATTCCGCCCGCGGCGCAGGCCTTCATGGCAGAGCGTGCCAGGTCGGTGAAGACGGTGGTCGTCAAGGGCGCCTCGCACGTCGTGATGACGTCCAGGCCCGAGGTGGTCGCGAAGCTCATCGACGAAGCGGCCAGCCGATAGAGGACGCAGAGATTTCCGTTCACCAGCACAAGGCAAATGACCATGACAGATTCCGACGCATCCAGCCGCCGCGCGGCGTTCCATCCCACCCTGACGCGCCGCGGTGCGCTGGTGGCCACTGCGGGCCTTCTCGCAGGTTCGGCGGCCGCGAGCTTCGCGGCCACACCCGCGGACAGGAGCGCCGCAGCGCAAGGCGACGCGATACGGCCCTTCCGCATCGACATTCCCGAGGAGGCGATCACCGATCTGCGCCAGCGCCTCAGGGCCACGCGATGGCCCGACCGCGAGACGGTCGGCGACACCTCGCAAGGCGTTCAGCTGGCCAGGCTGCAGGCGCTGGTCCGCTATTGGGAAACGGGCTATGACTGGCGCAAGGTCGAGGCCAGGCTCAATGCGCTGCCGCAGTTCATCACCACGATCGACGGCATCGACATCCAGTTCATCCACGTACGTTCGCGCCACCCGAACGCATTGCCGCTGATCCTGACGCATGGCTGGCCCGGCTCGATGCTGGAGTTCCTGAAAACCATCGGTCCGCTCACCGACCCGACCGCCTTCGCAGGCAGTGCCGCCGACGCCTTCCACGTCGTGATCCCGTCCATCCCCGGCCATGGCTTCTCCGGCAAGCCCAGGGAGACGGGCTGGGGCCCCGAGCGCGTGGGCCGCGCGTGGGACACGCTGATGAAGCGGCTGGGCTACACGCACTACGTGTCCCAGGGCGGAGATCATGGTTCGGTCATCTCGGATGCGATGGCACGCCAGGCACCGCAAGGCCTGCGGGGCATCCACCTGAACATGCCCGCCACCGTGCCCGCGGAACTGGTCAAGCCCATCAACAACGGCGATCCCGCGCCGGCCGGGCTGTCGGCGTCCGAGCGGGCGGCGTTCAACACGCTCAGCGCCTTCTTCAAGACGGGCGCTGCCTACGGCGCCATGATGGTGACGCGCCCGCAGACGATCGGCTACCCGCTGGCCGACTCGCCAGCGGGCCTGGCCGGGTGGATCTACGAGAAGTTCGCGCAGTGGACCGACAGCGGCGGCGAACCCGAGCGCGTGCTCGGCCGGGACGAGATGCTCGACGACATCACCCTCTACTGGCTCACCGACACGGCCGCTTCTTCCTCGCGGTTCTATTGGGAGAACAACAACAACAACTTCAGCGCGGCGGCGCAGAAGACGCAGGACATCTCGATCCCGGTCGCCATCACCGTGTTCCCGGGCGAAATCTACCGCGCGCCGAAAAGCTGGGCCGGTCGCGCCTATCGAACGCTCTCCTATTTCAACGAAGTCGGCAAGGGCGGCCACTTTGCCGCCTGGGAACAGCCGCAGCTGTTCAGCGAGGAACTGCGCGCGGCGTTCCGGCCGCTGCGACAGCCCGCCTGAGCGCGCGCGCATTGCGCGGCGGCACCGAGCGCCACGGCAAGGACTGGCCCCGGGCCAGCCCCGCCGCTTCAGCCACGGCTACGCCTGGCCGCCCTCGACCGGCAGCGGCGCCACCTGCACGTTGTTGCGGCCGGCCCGCTTGGCGCGGTAGAGCATCTCGTCCGCCTGCTTCACCAGTGCGGCGGCGGTTGTTCCGCCACCCTGGTAGAACGCCACGCCGATGCTCGCGGTGACACGGATCGTCGGCTGCTGCTCGATGTCGAACGGCGCCTGCATGGTCACGACGAGCTTCGCGGCGGCCGACACCGCGATGTCGGCATGGGGCAGCCCCTCCATGATCACCGTGAACTCGTCGCCGCCCAGGCGCGCGCGGACGTCGCTCGAGCGCAGCCCCTGCGACAGCCGGCCCGAGAAAGCCTTCAGCAACTCGTCGCCGGTCTGGTGCCCGAACTGGTCGTTGATCTGCTTGAAGCCGTCGATGTCCAGGTACATCAGCGCCATCAGCGCCCCCGCGCTGCGGCTGCGGTCCATCGCTTCGCGCAGGCGCGCTTCGAAGCCCGCGCGGTTGGCCAGGCCGGTGAGCGGATCGATCTGCGCCAGGTTCATCAGGCGCTTCTCCTCGAGCTTCTGCCGCGTGATGTCGGTGATCACTGCGTGGAAGCCGACGATCGCATCGGCATTGGCCGCGGGCTGCGGGATGTACTGGGCCTCGTAGCAGTTGTAGCTGTCGCTCTGGCTGACTTCGCTCTGGAAGGTGACGGCTTCGCCGGCCAGCGCGGCACGGATGTGCGGCTTCAAGGATTCGTAGGCCGGCTCGCCCAGCAGCTCCTGCACCGTGTGCCCCTGGATCTGGTCGCGCGAGAGCCCGAACTCGCGTTCATAGGCCAGGTTGTTGAAGCGGTAGCGCTCGTCGGCATCGATGTAGGCCACGCGCATCGGCAGCGCGTCGGCCACGGTGCGCAGGCGGGCTTCGCTTTCCTGCAGCGCTTCCTCGGCCTCGTGATGCGCGGTGATGTCGCTGTCCAGCGTGTAGAGGCCCACCACCTCGCCCGCTTCGTTGCGCTCCGGCACCAGCGTGGCCTGGATGTCGCGGCGCCCGCCGGACCCTGTCACCCGTCGCTCGTAGGTGACCTGGCGCCCGCCCAGGGCCGCGCGGATGTACGGCTCCATCTGCATCCACGCCTCCTCGCCGTAGAACTCGCGCAGGCTGCGGCCGAGCAGCTGCTGCGGCTCGATGCCGAACCAGTCCTGGTAGGCCTTGTTGACAAAGCGGAACCGCAGGTCGCGGTCCAGGTGGGAGATCAGCGCCGGCAGGTGGTCCGTCACCATGCGCAGGCGCTGCTCGCTCTCGCGCAGGGCCTGCTCCGCGGCCTTGGCCGCCGAGATGTCGCGCATCAGCCCCGAGAAATACTCGAGATCGCCGTGCTTGTCGCGGTGCGCGATCACCATGTGGCTGACCGGGAACGGCTGCTTCTGCGCATCCCACACCAGCGACTCACCCACCCAGACGCCGGTCGCGACCGCAGTGGGCACCACCTCCGACCTGAACCGCTCCAGCGTCTGCGGCGGATTGAAGTCGGACACTCTCAGCGTCTCGACCGGGGCATCGAGGTCCACGCCGGTGCGGCGCCGCGCGGCGGGGTTCATGTAGATGAGCCGCCCCTTCGCATCGTTCTGGATGATGTAGTCGGTCGTCGTGTCGAAGATGGCCGTCAGCGTACGAAGGGCCCGCTCGGCGCGGGTGCGCTCCGTGATGTCGGTCACCGTTCCGACGTGGCCCATGACACGGCCTGCGGCCAGCACGGGCCGGCTGCGCAAGGCCACCAGCACCTGCGTGCCATCCTTGCGGTGCAGCCGGCGCGTGGCGTTCAGCGGTTCGGCCGCGCTGACGATGCGGACCCAGTCCTGGCGGACCTTCTCGCGGATCTCCTCGCGCACCAGCGTGAGCCAGCCCTCCTGCGCCTCTTCGCGCGCCAGCCCGTGGATCGCCAGGTACTCGTCGTTCACGTAGGTCATGCGGCCATCGCTGTCGCAGCGGAACAGCCCGACGGGCGATGCATCGGTGACCGCCGCCACCTCGAGCCGCTGTTCGCGCAGCTCGCCCATCAGCGCATCGAATTCGCGCGCCAGGTCGCCGCGTTCGTCGTTGGCGACGACGTCGAGCTTGACCTGGCTGTCCGGTGATTGGCGCAAGGTGCGGATCGCATTGCTCAGCGCTTCGAGCGGGCGCATGACCCAGGCCGTGCCCAGCCA
Source organism: Variovorax sp. VRV01 (assembly GCF_014852545.1). Lineage (NCBI taxonomy): Bacteria > Pseudomonadati > Pseudomonadota > Betaproteobacteria > Burkholderiales > Comamonadaceae > Variovorax > Variovorax sp. VRV01. The sequence continues at coordinate 44,158 of NZ_JACVBS010000020.1, read as the reverse complement.
CACCAGCAGCGCGCAGCCCAGGCCCAGCCAGAACAACTGCATCCGCAGGTTGCGCCGTGCCTGTTCCAGCGGTGCGTAGGCGGCGTGCGCCGGCACGACCAGGCGCAGGTCCCAGTCGGCGCTGCGCACCGTGGCGTGCGTTGCCAGGTCGCGCTCGGGATCGCTGGCGAAGGCGTCGGTGGCCGTGTCGGCCGGCTTGAGCAGCAGCTTCGGGTCCGGGTGCATGACGATGCGGGGCGACTCGCCGCGCGTGACGATCTCGTAATGGCCGCCCCGGCCGATGCTGGCGCGGCTGAGATCGCCGAGCACGTTGGCGCGCTGCAGGTTCAGCGCCGCACCCAGCACGCCGGCCAGGCGGCCGTCCGCTCCTTCGACGGGAACCGCCATCACCACGGCGGGCTGCCGGCCACCCTTGGTGAGCAGCGGCGCGGAGATGGCGGGCTGGCGCCGATCGCGCACCTGCTTGAAATAGTCGCGGTCGGCCACGTTCGGCGGCTGGCCTGCGGCCGGATGGATCGCGACGATGGCGCCGTCCGGCGTGGCCACCGCGGCGTTGTCGAACATCGCGCGCAAGTCCTTGTCCGCAAGGAAGCGCTGCTGTGCCACGGGGTCGGCGATGCCGGCCGCGCCGAGTTCCCGGGCGGCCCGCGACAGCGCAGCCAGATGAACGCCCAGCTTGTAGTCGAGATCCGCCGCGGCGCTCTCGGTCAGCGCCTGCTGCTGTTCGCGCATCAGGTTGACGTACTCGCTGGAGAGGCTCCGGTACTGCCAGCCGCCCGTTGCACCCACCAGGGCGAGCACGAGCAAGGTGATGAGCAAGGCTGTCTTCGTTCTCAGCTTGAGCCGCACTGGGTTTCCTTCGCTGGGCACGACGGCCCGGTCGTTCGGGACTGCGTTTGCCGATGATAGCAATGGGCTGCGCTATGTCTCCTGCGGAATAGCTGATGTACACCGGGGACGCTCGCCGCCATGGAATGCGGCTCGTAGACTGAGCCGCGGCATTTCAAACCATGGCATCAGGAGACATCGTGGACAACTTCTTGCAGCTCAAAGTGGCCATCGCCGATCACGTCGCAACGCTGACGCTGAATGCGCCGCCGGTCAATGCGCTGACGCGCGTGCTCAACGACGAGCTGACGCGCGCGCTGGACCAGATCTCCGAGATGGACGAGGTGCGCGCGGTGATCCTGACCGGCGAAGGCAAGGTGTTCTGCGCCGGCGCCGACCTGAAGGGACGCGCCGAAGTCATCAAGGGACCGGGCGACCTGATGGCCCATTCGCGCCGCACGCGCGAATGCTTCCACGCGATCCGCGAATGCGCCAAGCCCGTGGTCTGCGCCATCAACGGTGCCGCGCTCGGTTCCGGCCTTGCCATGGCGGCTTCGAGCGACATTCTCATTGCCTCGGAGAAGGCCTCGCTCGGGCTGCCCGAGGTCGACGTCGGCCTGCTCGGCGGCTGCCGCCATGCGATGCGGCTGTTCGGCCATTCGCGCCTGCGCCGCATGATGCTCACGGGCATGCGCGTGCCGGGCGCCGAGCTGTACCGGCTCGGCATCGTCGAGGCCTGCACCGCGCCCGAGGACCTGATGCCCGCGGCCCGCGAGATCGCCGCCGCCATCGCATCCAAGAGCCCCGTGTCCACCCGCATGGGCAAGCACACGCTCAACGTGATCGAGGACATGAGCCTGCGCGACGGCTACCGCTACGAGCAGGACATGACGGCGCAGATCGCGAAGACCGACGATGCGAAGGAAGCCCAGCGCGCCTTTGCCGAGAAACGCGCGCCGGTGTTCACGGGGCGCTGAGCCCTCGGGCCGGCGGAGCCGAAGCGCACCTGGGGCGTCGCTTGCGGGACGGCATCCACCAGCTTGCGATGTTCAAATCTTCTGCATGCGAGCGGTCTGGCCGGGTTGCTCGCCATCAAGAAAGGACGCTCCCCATGTTTGCCGAACCCTCCGCGAAAACCCGCGAGCTGCTCGAACGCCTCAACAAGTTCTTCGACCAGCACATCTATCCGAACGAAGCGCGCTACCACCACGAGATGGACGCCTTCCGCCGCCAGGGCAATGCCTGGCAGGTGTCGCCGCTCATCGAGGAGCTCAAGCCCGTGGCGCGCGCGGCCGGCCTGTGGAACATGTTCCTGCCGCATCCGCACCGCGACGTGCCCGCCATCTCCAATCTCGACTACGCGCCGCTGTGCGAGGTGATGGGCCGCGTGTCGTGGTCAGGCGAGGTGTTCAACTGCTCGGCGCCCGACACCGGCAACATGGAAACCATCGAGCGCTACGGCACCGAGGCGCAGAAGGACGAATGGCTGGCACCGCTGCTCGCGGGCGAGATCCGCTCGGGCTTCCTGATGACCGAGCCGGCCGTCGCATCGTCGGACGCCACCAACATCCAGTGCACGATCCGCCGCGAAGGCGACGAGTACGTGATCAACGGCCGCAAGTGGTTCTCTTCGGGCGCGGGCAGCCCTCGCTGCAAGATCTTCATCGTGATGGGCAAGACCGACCCCGATGCGCCGCGCCATGCGCAGCAGTCGATGGTGCTGGTGCCGCGCGACACCAAGGGCATCACGGTGCTGCGCCACCTGTCGGTGTTCGGCTACGACGATGCGCCGCACGGCCACATGGAAGTGCTGCTGGAGGACGTGCGCGTTCCCGTGTCGAACATCCTGCTGGGCGAAGGACGCGGCTTCGAGATTGCGCAGGGGCGGCTCGGCCCGGGGCGCATCCACCATTGCATGCGCTCCATCGGCGCCGCCGAGCGTGCGCTCGAACTCATGTGCGACCGGCTGCGCAGCCGCGTGGCCTTCGGCCGTCCGCTCGCGGAGCAGTCGATCTGGCACGAGCGCATCGCCGAATCGCGCTGCCTCATCGACCAGGCCCGCCTGCTCACGCTCAATGCCGCCTACAAGATGGACACCGTGGGCAACAAGGAAGCGCGCGCCGAGATCGCGATGATCAAGGTGGTGGCGCCCAACATGTCGTGCAAGGTGGTCGACTGGGCGATCCAGGCGCACGGCGCCGCCGGCGTCAGCCAGGACTTCTGGCTGGCCGAGGCCTATGCGCACCAGCGCACGGTGCGCATCGTCGACGGACCCGACGAAGTGCACCGCAACGCCATCGCCAAGCTGGAGCTGGCCAAGCGCGCCGCGCCGGCGCGCGCCTGAACCCGCCGAGGCGCAGCGCGCCCGGGCTCAATCGAGCTTGGCGCCCACCGCCTTGGCCAGCGAGCCCCAGCGTTCCGACTCCGCTGAAATGAACCGTCCGAACTCCGCGGGCTTGCTGCCGACGACCTGCACGCCCTGCTGCTCGAACTGCTGCTTCAGGTCGGGCGAGCGCAATGCGGCGCCCACGGCACCATGCATCTTGTCGATGACTTCGGCCGGCGTGCGTGCCGGGGCGAGCATTCCGTACCAGTTGTAAGCCTCCACCTTCGGCAGGCCGAGCTCGCCGACCGTCGGCACGTCCTTGAGGACCGGAATGCGCACGGCGCTGGTCACCGCCAGCGCGCGGACCTTGCCTGACTGGATGAACGGCAGGGCCACGGGAATGTCGACCATCATCATGTCCACCTGGCCGCCCATCAGGTCGGTCAGCGCGGGCGCCGCGCCGCGGTAGGGAATGTGGGTGATGTTCAACCGGGCCTCGCGCTTGAGCAGCTCTGCCTGCAGGTGCGGCGTGGTCCCGCTGCCGGCCGAGGCGTAGTTGACCTTGCTTGCGTCGCCGGTGGCGGCGGCCTTCAGGTCCGCGAAGGTCTTGAATCTTGAGTCGGCGGCCACCACCAGCACCGCCGGCACCTTCAGTGCCTGGGTCACCGCGACCAGATCCTTCTGCGGATCGTAGGGCATCGAGGGCGCGATGTGCGGCACGATGGCCAGCGCACCGGCCGAGGAGAACAGCAGCGTGTAGCCGTCGGCCGCCGACTTGGCGACCGCGTCGGCACCGAGCAGGCCGCCGGCGCCGCCCTTGTTGTCGATGATGATGGATTGGCCCAGGGAGGCGCTCATCCTGGCGCCGAGTGCGCGGGCCGTCTGGTCCACCGGCCCGCCGGCCGGAAAGGGAACGACCACGCGGATCGGCTTGGCGGGATAGGCCTGAGCCCAGCCCGAGGCGGCGGCCAATGCGAGGGCGAGCGCGGCTGCGGATTTGAAAAGTCCGTTCATGTCGATGTCTCCGATGTCTTCGAATGTCGTGCCCGGACTTTAGGCATGGCACCGGGCCGTGCCACCGCATCCGGGCGCATAGCTGCTATGCGATGCGGGCCGTTATGCGCCGCCGCGCATCACAGCCTTGCGGGCCCGCCTCTAGCCCGCAGCCGGACCGGATTCCAGAATTCATCCAACACAAGGAGAATCCGAATGAGCATGACCAAGGGGCCGCTGTCGCACGTCAAGGTGCTGGACCTCAGCCGCATCCTCGCCGCACCGTGGGCCAGCCAGATCCTCGCGGACCTGGGCGCCGAAGTGATCAAGGTCGAGCGGCCCGGCGCGGGCGACGACACGCGGACCTGGGGGCCCCCGTTTCTGAAGGATGCCGAAGGCCGGGATACGAAAGAGGCGGGCTACTATCTGGCCGTCAACCGCGGCAAGCGCTCGATCACCGTGAGCCTCGACAAGCCGGAAGGCCAGAAGATCATCAAGGAACTCGCCATGCGGGCCGACATCGTGCTCGAGAACTACAAGGCCGGCACGCTGGCGCGCCATGGCCTGGACGAGGCCTCGCTGCGCCGGATCAACCCGCGCCTCATCTACTGCTCGGTCACGGGCTTCGGCCAGACGGGCCCCCGGCGCGACCAGCCGGCCTACGACTTCCTGATCCAGGCGATGGGCGGCCTGATGAGCGTCACCGGCGAGAAGGACGGCCGCCCCGGCGGCGGCCCGCAGAAGGTCGGCATCCCGATCGTCGACCTGATGACCGGCATGTACACCGCCGTCGCCGTGCTTGCCGCCCTCGCGCGCCGCAATGAAAGCGGCGTGGGCGACGCCATCGACATCGCGATGCTCGACGTGCAGGTGGCGGCGCTTTCCAACCAGGCGATGAACTACCTGGTGTCGGGCCAGGTGCCGCAGCGCAACGGCAACGCGCATCCGAACATCCAGCCGCAGGACGTGTACGGCTGCGCCGACGGCGACGTGATCCTCGTGGTCGGAAACGACACCCAGTTCGCCCGGCTCTGCGAAGTCTTCGGGCGAAGCGACTGGGCCGCGGACGAGCGCTTTGCGACCAATGCGCAGCGGGTCCGCAACATCGGCGCGTTGTCAGCGATGCTGCGCGACGCGTTCGCAAAGTGGGAGCGCGGGCAACTGATTGCCGCACTCGACAAGGCCGGCGTGCCCTGCGGTCCGATCCACACGGTCGCCGAGGTGTTCGAGGAGCCGCAGGTCAAGGCGCGCGGAATGCTGCGCCATGTGCCGCATCCGAGCGGCGTCGACGCACCGCAGGTCGCGAGCCCGATGCGCTTTGCGCACGCGGCGCTGCAAACGCCGGCCGCACCGCCGCTGCTGGGCCAGCACAGCGACGACATCCTGTCCGAGCTGGGCTACAGCGCGGCCGGCATCCATGCGCTGCGCGAGGCCGGAGCGATCTGATGGCCGCCGCGATGAAGCTGCACTGGTCGCCCAAGTCGCCCTATGTGCGCAAGGTGATGATCTGCGCCCACGAGCTCGGCCTGCTGCCCCGGCTCGAGCTGGTGCGCTCGGTCGCTGCGATGCGCACGCCCAATCCGGCCCTCATGGCGGACAACCCGCTGTCGAAGATCCCGACCCTGGTGCGCGAGGACGGCTCGACGCTGTTCGACTCGGTCGTGATCTGCGAATACCTCAACGAGCTGGCCGGCGGATCGTTGTTCCCGCCGCAGGGCGAGGCGCGCTGGCAGGCGCTGCGCTGGCACGCTTTCGGCGACGGGTTGCTCGATGCGCTGATCCTCTGGCGCAACGAGCGCGAACGCGAGGTGCCGCTGCAGGCGCTGCTCGATGCGTTCGAGCTCAAGACCCGCGCCTCGCTGCAGAGGCTCGACCGCGAAGCGGCGGCCCTGCGCCAGGCACCGTTCTCGATCGGCCAGCTGACGCTCGGCTGCGCGCTCGGCTACCTCGACTACCGTTTCGGCACGCTCGGATGGCGCAGCGCGGCGCCGGCGCTCGCGGACTGGTTCGAGACGCTGCGTGCGCGGCCCTCCTTCGCCGCGACCGAGCCGGCGGAAGGCTGAGCACTTCAGCTCAGCGGTAGAGCACCGCCGGATTGTCCTGGAGCACCTGCCGGACGACGTCGTCGTTGCCGGCCCAGTCCTTGAACATCGCGAGCAGCGCGGCCGTGTCCGGGGCCGGCGCCACGCGCAGGTGCGGCCAGTCGCTGCCCCACACGAGGCGCTCCGGATTGGCCTCGACCAGCTTCTGCTGGAACGCGCGGCCGGCCTGCCAGTCGGGCGCGTTCAGCAGATTGCGGTAGGCGCACAGCTTGACCCATGTGCGGCCCGAGGCCAGCAGCTCGAGCAGCACGCGGAAGCCGGGCGCGTCGACGCCCGCTTCCACGTCGAAGCCGCCCATGTGGTCGATCACGACCGGCACCGGCAGTGCCTTCAGTTCGGCGGCGATGCCGGGCAAGGCCTGGCCGTCGGTCCACAGCTCGGCGTGCAGGCCGGCATCGGCCAGTGCCGGGGCCAGTGCCCGCAGGTCGTCGAAGGAGGCGCTGCCCGCGAAGTTGCTGCCGGCGCCGCTGCGGTGGCTGAAGCGCGCACCGCGCACGCCCTTGCCGTGCAGGCCGTTCAGCGCCAATCGGCTGCCGGGCTGCACGACCACCACGCCGCGCAGGTTCGCATGGGCCGCCAGCGCGTGCAGCAGCAGCGCGTGGTCTTCGCCATAGGCGCTCGGATGCACCAGCACGCCGTGGCCCAGGCCGAGGCGCGCCAGCAGCGCCAGGTATTGCGGCGCCACGGCCTCGGGCGGCGTGTAGCTGCGCTCGGACGCCAGCGGAAAGCGGTCGTAGGGGCCGAACAGGTGGGCGTGGCAGTCCCATCCGGCCGGCGCGTGCGGCGCGCCGTTCATTCGGCAAGCGCCGCGTGCTGCGGCAGGGCAAAGGCCGGCACCACGCCTTCGGGCAGCGGAATCTCGTGGCAGTTGAGCGTCATCGCGACCATGGTGTAGTAGCCGACCAGCGCCGTGAGCTCCACCACGGTGCGCGCGCCCAGGCGCGCCATCGCCGTGCGGTAGGTGGCATCCGAAACCGAGTTGTGGCGGTTGAGCTCGACGGCGTAGCGGTAGACGGCGGCATCGTCCGCCGACAGGCCGGGCGGCTCGGCGCCGGCCAGGATGGCTTCGATCACGGGCTGCTCGATGCCCGCCTTCTCGGCCTCCGCGCGGTGCGCATACCACTCGAAGGGCGAGTTGCAGGCACGGCCCGTGACCAGGATCGCGAGCTCCGACAGCCGCGGCGGCAAGCCTGTGCCGTAGCGCAGCAGCGCGCCGAGCGCCTGCCACTTGTCGGCCAGCTCCGGGTTGTGCAGCGCGGCCCGCAGCGGACCCTGGATCCTGCCGCGCGGGCCGGAGACGATCCTGTCGTGGACCGCGCGCTGTTCGGGGCTCATGGAGTCGGTCGGAAAAAGGGGTATGCGTGGCATGAGGTGCTTCCTTCAAAGTGTCCGGTTCAGGGCGGCAGCGTGCCGATCCAATCGGCAATCGCCTGGGCCACCGCCTCCGGCTGTTCGGGGATCAGTGCATGGCTGGCGCGTGGAACGATCTTCACCTGCACCTTGTCGCCCAGCACGTCCTTGAGTTCGTTGCGCGTGGCCGGCGGGCGCCAGGGGTCTTCGGCGCCTTGCAGGTCGAGGATGGGCGCGTGGCTCACCGACCACCATACCTCCTTGGCCGGCGTGCGGCCGGCGCGGCTGTAGGCCTCGCGCAAGGCCGGGTGCCAGCCCTCGAGCCAGGGCGTGGGATCGTTGCCGGGCGCGAAGAAGGCCTCGCGCAGGCCGCGCAGTCGCGCGTCGCGCGATTGGGCCGGATCGCTGGCGACCGCGAGCGACCGGGCCATGCCGGGCGGGAAGGTGCGCGCCGCGCCCGCCGCGACAACCACGCCGCGCACGAGGCCGGGATGGTCGAGGTCCGCGACCCGCGCCACGAAGTGGCCATAGGCGTGGCCGACCAGCACGGCCCGGCCGCCGCCCAGTTGCCGCACGGTGGTCGCGACGTCGCCGGCGAGCACGTGCAAGGTGAGATCGTTCATCGGCCCGGCCGATGCCCCCATGCCGCGCGGCTGCGGACGCAGCACCTTGAAGCCGGAGGCGGCCAGGCGTCCTGCAAGGCCGTCGAAATCTTCCGAGTCGCGCTGCGAGGACGGCAGCAGCACCACGGCAGGTCCCTGGCCCTCGACGATGACATCGATGCGAACGGCGCCTTCGCTCAGCAGCACGCGCTGGCGGGCGGCCCGCGCCGGCGCGAAAGGCGCGCAGGCGCCCACCGCGAAGGCACCGGCCAGCGCGCCCAGGGCGGCACGGCGCCGGCGTGATGCGGGGAAATCGAATGGCATGGCCTGTGGTCTCCTTGGCCGCTCGCCTCCAGCCCCAGGCAGGACTGCAGCGCGGCCTGTGCATGGAGGGTAGGCCAGGATGCGCGTGCAACCTATGCACCGGCTGGGAAGGCTGCTATGCACGCCGGCGCACGGCCGGCGGTTCTTCAGGCGCTTTCCGCGCCCGGGCGCCAGAGCCCCTGCCGCGTGCTTTCTTCGACGGCCTGCACGATCTGCGCGGCCACGGACAGGACCGCCTTGCCCGGCCCCTTGCTGCGCGCCATGATCATCGAGACGATGCGCTGCAGGCCGGGCGAGACGATCTTCGAAGCCTGCAGGCGGCCCTCCTTCACCTCCGCCCAGACCGCATGCAGCGGCAGCACCGTGTAGAGCCGCTCCTGCGCCACGACCGAGCGCATCAGCGGCAGCGAGTCGGCTTCGAGCACGGGCGACAGGGAAATGTGCTGCTGGCGGGCGAGCGCATCGAGCGCGCTGCGCAGACCGTTGGGGGCGCTCGGAAGGATGAACGGGAGCCCGTCGAGTGCGCTGAACGGCAGCTCCGGCTTGGCGGTCAGGCGGTCGCCGGCAGGGCCGATCAGGTAGCTGTCCACCGTGGCGAGCGCCTGCTCCTGCTCCGGCAGCACGGCGCCGTAGCGGTAGAGGATCGCGATGTCCACGCGCGCGTCCGCCAGCCACTCTTCCACCTGCCCGCTCGATCCCTCGAGAATCTTGAGCTGGATGCCGGGATGGCGCGCCTGCAGCCGATTGAACAACTTGCCGACGATCGGATTGGTGACCGAAGGCAGCGAGCCGATGGTGACGCGGCCGACCGGCTCGCGGGCCTCGCCGCGAATCTCCAGCTGGAGCTGCTCGGCGTCCGAGAGCAGCGCCTTCACATGCGGAAAGAGCCGCTGCCCCACCTCCGACAGCTGCACGCCGCGGCCCGTGCGATTGAACAGGCGCGCGTTGCATTCGCGCTCGAGCGCGTTGAGGTGACGGCTCAGCAGCGACTGGCTGCTGTCCAGGAACAGCGCGGCGCGCGTCAGGCTTCCCAGTTCGGCAATCGCGAGGAAAGCGCGCCACTTCTGCAGGTCCGAGGCAATGTCGAGCTGGATGTTCGTGGCTTTGCTGGGCTGCATCTCGGCGGAGGAAAGAGCGAAGGGAGATGGTCCGCATTCTGCCTTTGCCCGTCCGCCCCAGGGTTTGTCCCGACGATGCAGGCACGCAAATGTCGTCCGCGCTACAAACTCCGCGAGCCGGTGTGCCCTAGGATTCGCCAGCCCAAGGAAATTCGCCATGCGCGTTCGATCCGGTTTGTTCTTCGCCCGCGCCGAGGGCCCCGCCCGGCACGGTGGTGACGCATGCTGCCTCTGAAGGATCTCCACGCCTTCTTCGAGCGCTGCATCTGGCCGCGCGCGCTGACGCAGGCCGAGCGGACGAAAGCCTTCGAAGCCCTGTACGTTCGCCGCCATGAAGCGCACTCCTATGTGTGCCGGCGCGACGAGACCGCCGACAGCTGGATCGGCGTGCTGGAGGGTTTTCTGCGCGTCCAGGACACCACGGTGGACGGCCGCCTGATCATGTTCACCGGGGTCGCATCGAGTGGATGGATCGGCGAGGGATCGCTGCTGAAGCCGGAGCAGCGCAAGTACGAGGTCATGGCGACGCGGCCGACCGTCACCGTGCATCTGCCGAGGGCCACGTTCTCCTGGCTGCTCGATCGAAGCATTCCGTTCAACCACTTCATGCTCTCCCATCTGAACGAGCGTCTCGGACAGTTCATCGCGATGGTGAAGTTCGACCGGCTGCTCGAACCGACGGCGCGCGTGGCACGGGGGATCTCGAGCCTGTTCCATCCGGTGCTCTATCCGAACACCGACTCAACGCTGCGGATCAACCAGGAGGAGATCGGTTCGCTCGTCGGCATCTCGCGCCCGCGCGTCAACGCCGCGCTGACCGAACTGGAAGCCGCCGGCCTCATCCGGCGCGGCTACGGCTACATCACGGTGATGGACCGGCAGGCGCTTGCCAGGTACCCCTGACCGGCCTGCGGCGCAGCGTGGGAAACCGAAGGGTTTTTCCTTAGAAATCAGTGGCCCGAATGTCCGTCCCGGAACAGTTGCCCGGGGTCTCGCCTTTCAGAATCACGCAGGCATCGCTCCACGTCGTTGCGGTGCACAGGCTGACAACCGACAAAGGAATCGAGACATGCACTTCTTCTCCTCCTTCTCCAAGGAATCACGGGCCCGCACGAGGCTCCACGCCGTTGCCGCGGCGGCTGCCGGCGCTGCGATGCTGGCCGCTTGCGGCGGCGGCTCCGATCACCGCGGCGCGGTCCCCGTGCTGCTTCCGGTCCCGCCTGCTGCGCAACCCGCAAGCCCGCCACCTGCACCGGCCGTGACGGCCCAGAAGGCCTGCGGCGAGCTGAACGGAAAAACCGTGGCGGGCGCCGCGCTGACGGCCGCCATGCAGGAGGCGGCCGCGGGCGCGCCCGTCTACTGCAAGGTCACCGGCACGATCGCGCCGGCGCTGAACTTCCAGATCTCCCTGCCAGAGGCGTGGAACGGCAAGCTCTACTACCAGGGCGGCGGCGGCTACAACGGCGCGATCACGCCGCCCTCGGTGCCGGCGCTGGGCCTGGGCTACGCCGTGGTCGCGAGCGACTCGGGGCACCAGGGCAATGTCCTGAGCGCGGACTTCGCATTGACCGACACCTTTGCCGCGCAGCTGTTCGGCAGCCTCTCGGTGCCCACCGTGATGTCGACGGCCACCGAGACGCTGGCGGCGGCTTATGGAACCCTCCCGGCCAAGTCGTACTTCGAAGGCTGCTCGAACGGCGGCCGCGAAGCCTTGATGGCGGTGCAGCGCGCGCCGAACCTCTTCGATGGCGTCATTGCGCGCGCACCGGCCTACAACTGGGTCGGGTTCATGGGCGCCTTCAACCGGAACTCCAGGGCACTGGCCGCGCCCGGCGGTGCATTCAGCGCCGCGAAGACCGCGCTCCTGAGCAAGCATGTGCGGGACGCCTGCGACGGGCTCGACGGGCTTGTCGACGGCGTGGTGTCGAACCAGGCCGCCTGCACGCCGGCGCTCGCCAACGTGGCCGCCCTGCGCTGCGCCGGCGGAGCCGACACTGGCGACACCTGCCTGTCGGACGCGCAGCTCGACGTGGTCACGTCCTGGACCACGCAGGCCGCATTCACGGGCAGCCCCACCTTCCGCAATGCGGGCTGGAACCTGACGGGCAACGAGGACGACCCCGGCGCCTGGCGGACCTGGCTCACGGGCGACGGCAATGTCACCATGGCGCTGCAGTTCCTGTTCCAGGACACGACGGTCAAGAACTACCTGGCCCGCGACCGGAGCGCGGACTCGCTGGCCTACACGCCCTGGGACCAGAACCAGAACGCCCTCTATGCCATGGCCGCGCTCAACGACGCGACCAATGCGGACATCCGCCCGTTCATCAACAGCGGCGGCAAGCTGATCCTGTGGCACGGCGGAAATGACTCCGCGCTCAGCGTGCGGTCGACCACCGAGTACTACGCGAACATGCGAAGCGCCATCGGCGCCGCCACCGCGGACGCATCGACGCGCTTCTATGTGGCGCCGGGCGTGAACCACTGCGCCGGAGGACCGGGCGCCGACACCTCGGACCTGCTGACGGCCCTGGACCAGTGGGTGACCAAGAGCGCGGCCCCCTCCACGCTGCTCGCGGAGAAGCGCGATGCGCAAGGGGCGGTGCTGCTGAGCCGGCCGCTGTGCCAGTACCCGCAATACCCGCGGTACACAGGCCCGGCCAACGATGCGGCGGCGGCGAAGCTGGCCGCCAACTACAGCTGCAGTTCCTGAGTTGCGGCTCCGGCGCCGCCCGCCCTCGGACGCAGACGCGGATCAGTTCGGCGGCGCCGCGCTGCGCTCCAGCGTCCAGAGGCGGTCCAGCAGCGCCCGCGCGGGTGCACTGCCGATCACGGGCGAGGACAGTTCCATGAACTTGTCTTCGAGCTCGGCATCGCTCAGCGGTTCTTCCGGATCGCCCTTGCGGTTGGGCTGCAGGTGATCGAAGCGGCGGCCGTCGCGCATCGTGATCACCACGCGCGCGGCGCGCCGGCCCGGAAAGGCGGCATCGAGCTCGGGATCCACCGCGACGCTGGTGCGCTCCATCAACGAACGCGTGGCCGGATCCTGCAGCCGCGCCGGCTCGTACGCCGTCAGCCGCACGCTGCCGTGCGCCAGCGCGGTCGCCACCACGTAGCGCAGGCTGAAGCGCGCTTCGTTGGCCGTGGCCGGCTGCATGTGGCAGGCAATGTCGAGCGCCGGGCGGTAGGTTGCCACATGCACATGCGCGATCTCGCCGGCTTCGATGCCATGCCGCCGCTTCAGCGCCAGTGCGCCGTCGATGGCCGCGAAGGCATGGCCGCACCCGATGTGGTTCTTGAACGTCAGGCGGGCGATGTGGAAGTCCCGCCCCAGCGTCGCGCCGATCTGCGACCAGTCCGGCCCATCGCTCATGGCCTGGCCCAGCCCCGCCTCTCCTTCGAGCACGTCGAGCGAACCCGTGACACCGTTGCGCGCAAGCTGGGCGGCGAGCACGCCGGCCTCGGCCGCGCGGCCCGCATGCAGCGGCTTGGACATGGAGTCCATGCGGAAGGCCTGCTGCAGGCCGGCCGCGAAGGTGGCGGCCGTGGCCAGCGCGTGCGCGAAGGCGGCTTCGTCGAGGTTCATGAGAACGCCTGCGGCGGCCGCGGCGCCGAAGCTGCCCACCGTGCCCGTGCTGTGCCAGAACCGGTAGTGCGCGCGCCCCATCACGACGCCGATGCGCGTCGACACTTCATAGCCCAGCACCACGCCGCGCAGGAACTGCAGCCCGCTTGCGCCGGTGTCATGGCTTGCGGCCAGGGCGGCGGCAATGGTGGCCGCGCCCGGGTGGTACATGGCTTCGCGAAAGCTGTCGTCCACCTCCGCCGCATGGGCGGCCGTGCCGTTGATCAGCGCAGCGGCGCGCGCGGTGGCCGACCGGCCGCGCGCGAGAAAGGCGCGTCCGCGGTCCAGGTCCTCGTTGAGGGCGGCCTCGAGCTGGCGCACCGGCGCCGCGCCGAGGCCGGGGAACAGCGAGGCATACCAGTCGATCACGGCCCGCTTGGCGTGGTGGAGGACTTCGGCCGGCAGATCCTGCCGCCGGAAGTCGGCGGCGTAGCGCGCGAATACTTGGGTGACGTGCATCTCGATGGCTCCTGAGAGTGGCTTGCCTTGCCTCGTTCAGCCGGCCAGCACGACCACGCCATCGGCCGCGCGCACGCCCTGCCCTTGCGGCAGCACGAAGACCGGGTTGATCTCGGCTTCGAGCAGGCGCTCGCCGAGCCGCGCCGCCATGTCCGAGAAGGCGACGATGGCATCGACCAGCGCCTCGACGTCGGCCTTGGGCCGGCCGCGGAAACCATCCAGCAAGGGCCAGGTCTTGAGCTCGTGCGCCATGGAGAGCGCATCCTCGCGGCTCAGGCCGCCCTGGAGCGGCAGCAGCCGCATCGTGGTGTCCTTGAACAGTTCGGCGGTGATGCCGCCCATGCCCAGCAGGATGGCGGTTCCCAGCGGGTCGCGGTGCATGCCCAGGATCAGCTCGGTGCCGCCGCCCACCATTTCCTGCACCAGGAAGCGCCGGGGCCGCACGCCGGCCTTGGCCTCGACCTCGGCGGCCATCGCCTGCAGGCGCGCGCCCACCGTCTCGGCCGTCAGGTTCACCGCGACGCCGCCGACATCGCTCTTGTGCGTGATCTCGGCCGACAGGATCTTGAGCACGACGCGTCCGCCCAGTTCGCGCGCCGCAGCCTCGGCCTCGGCCGGCGTGGTCACCACCACCTCGCGCGCACACGCGATGCCGAAGCGGGTGAACAGCTGCTTGGCCTGGGCCTCATCCAGCGAGCCGGTGGGCAGGTCGTCGATGGGCACGGCGGCGGCAGGCGCACGGGATGGATCCGGCTCGCGCCAGCTGCCGGCATTCAGCATGGCAGCGAGCGCACGGGTGCAGCTCTCGGCCGCGGCAAAGGCGGGCACACCGCGCTGCGTGAGCAAGGCCGCGACTTCGGGCGCATGCGGGCTCACGTAGGCGATCACGGGCTTGTCCGAATGCGGCAGGCAGTCCTGGATGGCGCCCGCCATCAGTTCCGGCATGGCCAGGCTGGAGGAGCCGACGATGATCGCCAGCGCGTCGTAGCTGGGGCTCTCGAGCAGGATGTCGATGGCGCCGCGCAGCAGGTCCGGCTGCAGGCCGGCCAGGGTCACGTCGATGGGGTTGCGGTCGAGCACCGCATGATCGCCGCTTTGCAGCGCGCGCAAGGCCGCGGCGGTTGCAGCATCCGGCGCCGGCGTCTCGAAGCCCTGCATGCCCAGATCGTCCGACACCAGCGTTCCGGCGCCGCCCGTCGAGGTCAGGATGGCCACGCGCCTGCCGCGGAGCTTCCGGCCCGTGGCCAGCGCGACGGGAATGTCGAGCAGGTCGCCGAAGGTCTGGGCGCGGATCACGCCGACTTGCCTGAACAGCGCGTCGTACATGCGGTCGGCGCCCGCCAGCGCACCGGTGTGCGACACGGCGGCTTTCGCGCCCGCTTCGGAGCGGCCGATCTTGAACGCGACCACCGGCTTGCCCGCGCGCGCGGCCTTCAGTGCAGCGGCACGGAACTTCTCCGGGTTGCGCACGCTCTCCACATAGAGGGCGATGACCTTGGTGTCGGCGTCGTCGGCCAGATGGTCGACAAAATCCGCCAGGTCCAGGTCTACTTCGTTGCTGGTCGAAATCAGCTTCGACAGGCCGATGCCGCGCGCCGCGGCACGCGAGAGCAGCGCGCCGAGGATGCCCCCGCTCTGCGAGACCACGCCGATCCCGCCGACCGGGAAGTGCTCCATCTCGAGTGCACCGCTGGCGGAGAGCACGATGTTGTCGGTCAGGTTGACCAGTCCGATCGTGTTGGGGCCGAGGATCCGCATGCGGCCGGCCGCTTCGATGAGCTGCTGCTGGCGGCGCGCGCCTTCCTCCCCGGTTTCCGTGTAGCCGCTCGCAAGCACGATCGCCGCGGCCGTTCCCTTGGCCGCGAGTTCGCGCACGGCCTGGTGCGCGCGCTCGGCGCCCAGCAGCACGATGCCCACATCGGGCGTGCCGGGGATCGAGGCGATGTCCGGATAGCAGGCCAGGCCGCCGATGGCATCGGCACGCGGATTGACCGGGTAGATCTCGCCCGTGAATCCGTGCTTGCGCAGGTAGGCCACGGGCCGGCCGGCCGTCTTGGCCGCATCGGCCGAGGCGCCGATCACGGCGACGCTGCGCGGCTTCAGAAGCCTGGCGATGGCGTTCAGTTCGGTCATTTCGCCGTCCCGTTCTTCGCGCTGCTCTTGGCCAGGAAGGCCATCACCGATTCGCGATGCTCGGTGCTGGTGTAGCAGATGCCCTGCGCCTGGCTGCCCTGGGCGAACACCTGGTGCGCGGACAGCTCGAAGCTCTGGTTGAGGATCGTCTTGCCAAGGGCCAATGCGGTGGCCGACCCCTGGCTCATCTCGGCCGCCCAGCGCTGCGCATCGGCAACCAGGTGCTCGGCCTGCGACCGGCGATCGGCAATGCCCAGGCGCAGGGCCTCTTCGAGCTCGACCTTCCGGCCGCTGAAGATCAGTTCCTTGGCCCTGGAGAGTCCGACCCGGCGCGGCAGGAAGTACATGCCGCCGCCATCGGGAACGATGCCGCGATGGATATAGGACCAGGTGAAGCTCGCGGCATCCGAAGCGATGATGAAGTCGCAGGCCAGTGCCGTGTCGGCCCCGAGGCCCGAGGCGGCGCCGTTGACGGCGGCGATCGTCGGCTTGGGCATGGTGTGCAGCAGCGATTGGGTGTGGTGCACGCGCTGCTGGCGGCTCCAGCCGTTGAAGCCGACCTCGCCCGCGGGCGCCTGCATCCGCCGCTCCATGCCGGCGACATCCCCGCCGGCGCAGAAGCCCTTGCCGCGTCCCGTGAGCACCAGGGCGCGGATCGCCTTGTCGCCGGCCACGTGCTCGAGTGCGGCGATGAATTCAGTGCGCATGTCGTCGCTCATCGCGTTGCGCTTTTCGGGGCGGTTCAGCCACAAGGTGGCGATGCCGTCCGCGACTTCCAGTTCGATCAGGCTGCTGCTGTTCATTCGATTTCTCCGTTCATTCGGCCGTGATGTTGTTTTCCTTGACCACCTTGCGCCAGCGCGCTTCCTCGCCCTTGGCGTACCTGTCGAAGTCCTGCGGCGAGCCGCCGTTGATGACGAGGCCCTCGGACTCCACCCGCTTGCGGAAGGCGTCCGTCTGCACGGCCTTCTTCGCCGCGGCATTCAGGCGCGCAATCACGTCGGCCGGGGTGCCGGCGGGCGCGTACAGGCCGTACCAGCTGTCTGCGACATAGCCCGGCACGCCGCTCTCCGCGATCGTCGGCACCTTCGCGAGCGAGTGGGCCGCGGATCGCGCGGCGGTCGTCACGGCCAGCGCGCGCAGCTTGCCGCTCTCGACGAAGCTGCCCACCGCCGCGGCGGTCGCGAACATCACGTCGACCTGTCCGCCCAGCAGGTCGGTGATGGCGGGGCCGGCACCGCGGTAGGGGATGTGGGTGATGTCGGTCTTGGTGAGATTCTTGAAGAGTTCGCCGGCCAGGTGGGCCGAGGTGCCCGCGCCCTGCGACGCAAAGGACAGCTTGCCCGGATGGGCCCTGGCCGCATCGATCAGGTCCTTCACCGACTTGAGCGGGCTGTCGGCGCGAACCACCAGCACGTTCGGCGAGATGCCCACGAGCATGACCGGCGCAAAGGCTTTCTCGTGGTTGTACGGGAGCTTGGGCTGGAGGCTCGGGTTCACGACGTGCGCCACGGTTGCCATCACCATCGTGTAGCCATCGGGTGCGCTCTTGGCCACCGCGTCCGTGCCGATGATCGTGCCCGCGCCCGGCTTGTTGTCGATGATCACGGGCTGCCCCAGCTCCTGCCCCATCGCGATGGCCATGGTGCGGGCCACCAGGTCGGTGCCGCCGCCGGGGGCGAACGGCACCACGAGCTTGATCGGCTTGTCGGGAAAGGCCGCGCGCGCCGGCATCGCGACGAGGCCGCCGACCGCGCAGGCCAGCGAAAGAAGGATGGCATGCCTGGCGCGTGCCAGCGTCATGGGGTTCTGCATGGTTTGTCTCCGTCAAGAGGAATGTGAGAAGGCAGGCATCGAGGGCGGCGCTGCGGCTCTTCTCATCGACGGGTCCAAGCTTAGGGACGCGGGCGCCGCCGCGCATCCCCACATTTCCATTGCATGGAATTTGAGATAGGCTCCGCCGGCACATCTCTCCCACCTTGCCATGCATGCTCCTGCAGACCCCGCGCCCCGGCGCCAGCACCACGAAGATCCGCTGCTGAACCGCTCCCTGGTGCGGGGCATCGAGATCCTGAGGGCCTTCCGGCCCGGCGCCGACCTGCTGGGCAACGGCGAGATCGCGGAGCGCACCGGCCTCTCGCGCGCGACGGTCAGCCGCCTCGCGCAAACGCTGGTCGAGACCGGGCTGCTCGAGCACGACCGCAGCCGCCGGGCCTACCGGCTGGCCGCGCCGGTGCTGAGCCTGGGCCACGCCATGCGCTCGGGTTCGCCCGTGCTGAACGCGGTGGCGCCGCTGATGCGGACGCTGGCGGAAAAGATGCGCATCAACGTCGGCCTGGCCGCGCCCGACCGGGACGAGATGGTCTACCTGGAGTCCGTGCGCTACAACCGGAAAGTCGCACTGCGCAACGTGGTTGCGGGCCAGCGCGTGCCGATGGAGCTCACCTCGCTCGGCAGGGCCTACCTGGCCGTGGCGCCGCAGGACGAGCGCCGCGCGCTGATGGCAAGGTTCAAGGCGGGGCGGCACTCCGAATGGGGCCGCCTACGCGACGAGATCAAGGCCGCGATCGCGAGTGTCGAAGAGCGCGGCTACTGCGCGGCGTCTTGGCAGCCGGAAGTCGTCGCCATGGCGGCGCCGCTCGTCATGGCGCAGCGGCCCATCTATGTCTTCAATGTCAGCGTCACCACGGCAGCCAGCGTCCAGGACACCGAAGCGGAGTTGAAGGGGCCGCTGCTGGCCCTGCGCGACCGGGCAAGGGCGGTCCTGCTCGCGGCCGAGCCGCCGCCCTCGCGCGCCCGCTAGAAGTCGATCCGGATGTTGGCTTCCTTGACCGCCTGGCCGATCTTCGACAGGTCCTCGCGGATCAGCTCGCGGAACTGCGCGGGATTCGACCTGGCCGCAATGAAGGACAGCTCGGCAAATTTGGCCTTGAGCGCGGGCGTGTCGACCGCCTTGGCAATTTCCGCGTTCAGGCGGTCGACCACCGCTGCCGGCATGTGGGCCGACCCCCAGATGCCGTACCACGAGAGGAGCTCGAAGCCCGGGATGCCGCTTTCAGCGACCGTCGGAACCTCGGGCATGCTCGGCACCCGCGTCTTGCTCGTGACAGCCAGTGCGCGCAGGCGGCCGGCCTGCACGAAAGAGTGGACGCCGGGCATCGGAGACACCGCCGCCGAGACGTGCCCCCCGATGACGTCGGTCAGCTGCGGCACCGCGCCCTTGTACGCAATGATCGCCATCCTGAGCTTCAGCGCGCGATTGATCATTTCCTCGCTGAGGTGGCTCGTGGTCCCGAGGCCCGAGGTCGCCCAGGTGTACTTGTCGGGGTTCGCCCTGGCCAGCGCCGCGAATTCGGCGAGGTTCTTGGCCGGAACATCGTTGTTGACCGCCACGATCAACGGCACGTAGCCGATCTGTCCCACGGGGGTGAAGTCCTTCTCCGCGTCATAGCTCTTCTTGGCGAGGACGAGCGGCAGGTACACCTGGCTCGATGCATTGAACAGCAGGGTGTAGCCATCGGCCTTGGCCTTCCTGACGTTCAGCGACCCGAGCACCCCGGAGGCGCCCGGCGTGTTCTCGATGACGATCGGCTGGCCCAGCTGCCGCTGCAGCTGGTCGGCCACCATGCGGCCCACGGTGTCGATGGAGCCTCCGGGCGTGTAGGGAATGACCATCCGGATGGGCTTGCTCGGATAGTCGTCCGCACTGCAGACCTGGGCGCCCGCGACGGCAGCTCCCAGCAGCGCGAACCTGGACAGCGAAATGATCTTTTTCAGCATGTTGTGTCTCCTTCTCTTGGATTTCTAGATGCCGCGCGCGAACTCGGCGATCGCCGCGCTCATGGCGTGCGGCTGCTCGGGCGCCATCGCATGCCCCGCGTCGCGGATGACCCGGACCGTGACCCGCTCGCCCAACAGGGGCTGCATGACATCGGGAATGACGACCGCGTCGTGCTCGGCCTGCAGGTCCAGGATCGGCGCCGTCTTTCCACCCGAGAAGTAGTCGTCGATCGGCGTGTTCTCGCGCGCGCGGCCCTGCGCTTCGTGCGCGGCCGGAAACCAGCCGTCGAGCCACACGCTCGGGTCGTGCCCGGGTGCGAAGAAGGCCTTGCGCAGGCAGGCGAGGCGTTCGGCCTGCGAGAGGGACGGATCCCCGGCGCCGTCGATCGCGTCGCGCAGGCGGCTGTACGGCCTCTCGGTCGAGCCCGGCGGCAGCTTGCCCGCCGACGCCGCGGCCATGACGATGCCGCGCACCAGGTCCGGACGATCGGCCGCCAGCGCACGCGCCGGCTGGCTGCCCCAGGCATGGCCGACGATGACCACCGGCCCGGTTTGCGCATGGTCGAGAACCGCGGCCACGTCGCCCGCGAAATCGTGCATGTCCAGGTTCTCCATCGGCCCGCGGCTGCGGCCGACGCCTCTGGGCTCGGGCCGCAGCACACGGAAGCCGGCGTCGCACAGCAGGTCCGCGACCACGTCGTAGTCCCGCCCCGAGCGCGCGAGCGAAGGCAGGATGCAGATGACCGGGCCGGCGCCCTGGTCGTGGAATTCGATCTCGACCGTTGTTCCGTTCGAATTCCGGGGCCGGTAGGAGAGCAGCTTGCTCGCCGGCGGCTCGCGCCTGGCGGGATGGAGTGGGGTATCGGTGGGCATGACCGGCAGTCTCGGTGGGCCCGCCGCAGCCTGTAAGCAATCCTGCCCTATACCAGCTATGCCTGTTGGCTATTCGACGTGGGGGCGCCGGAAATCCAGTTCCTGGAGCAGCTGCGCCGTGCCGCGCACGAGGCGGGTGGCCGGGCGCGCCGTCGGCGTCGCGAGGACCAGCGCATTCCAGATGGCGGGCGGCCCGATCGGCGCGCGCGGCAGGGCCTCGTCGTCGGCGGCGCTCAAGGCGCTCTCCGGAAGGATCGTGCACCCGACGCCGGTCGCGACGAGCGCGAGAACGGTGCGCACCGCACCCACCTCCGCGAGCACCTGGAGCTCGACGCCGCGCGGGCCCAGCACCGAGTCGAGCAAGTGCCGGATCGCATTCGGCGCACTGGGCAGCACCATGGGATAGTTGGCGAGCGCCGGCAAGCCGACGCGGGCGGGCAGCTTGCTCCTGGGCGGCGCCACCAGCAGGAGCTTCTCGCGCATCAGCGGCTGGAACGAAAGCTGGGCCGAGGGCGCGGGATCGAAGAGCAGCGCCAGGTCCAGCCGCCCTGCGACGAGCGATTCGCGCAGCGCCACGCTCAGGCCTTCGAGCACGGTGATGACGGCGCGCGGGAACCTCTGCCTGAAGCGCCGGATCAGGGGCGCGCTCAAGCCCAGGGCCACCCGCGGCGGCATGCCGACCACGATCCGGCCGCCCGGGCTTTCCTCCATCTCGCCGAGCTCGTCGCGCGCGCGGCGGGAGATCTCGAGCATGGCGCGCGCGTGAACCAGCAAGGCTTCGCCCGCATCCGTGGGGGTCACGCCGCGCCCGGTTCTGACCAGCAGCCGCTGCCCGAGGTCCGCTTCCAGCAGCGCGATCTGCCTGCTCAAGCTGGGCTGCGCCAGGTCGAGCACCACGGCCGCACGGCTGAAGCTCCCCGCATCGACCACGGCGACGAAATACTGAAGCTGGCGAAGTTCCATAGCCGTTGAGCATAGCTGATATAGGGACTGCGTCCTTCCGTCCAAGGCTCGCAGCCGGGAAACTGTATGCATGACCTCCACCCTCCCCTCCGGGGCCTGCAATGCCCATTGCCATGTGTTCGGGCCCCGCACGCGATTTCCCTACGCCGAGGACGCCAGCTTCGTTCCCGGGGCCGATGCGCCGAAGGAAGCCCTTTACGCACTGAACGACCGGCTCGGGCTGCAGCGCTGCGTGGTCGTGCAGTCGGCCTGCCATGGCTTCGACAACCGGGCCACCGAAGAAGCGGTCGCCGCGCGGCCTTCGAGCTACCGCGGCATCGCGCTGCTGCCGACCCACGTCGGCGATGCGGAGCTCCGGCGCCTGGACGCAGCGGGTTTTCGCGGCGTCCGTTTCAACTTCATGGGCCACCTGGGCCGCCACACCCCCATCGAGGAGGTGCTGTCGCTCGCGGGCCGCTTTGCGCCGCTCGGCTGGCATCTGCAGATCCACGGCGATCCGGCCCTGCTCACGGACCTGGCGCCGGCGCTGCGCCGTTCACCGACGCCGGTGGTGATCGACCACATCGGGCGCATCGATGCGTCGCGGGGCCTGGACCAGCCCGACTTCCGCGCGCTGCTCGGCCTGATGGCGCACGAACACTTCTGGGTCAAGGTGAGCGGCATGGACCGCATCACGCGGCAGGGTCCGCCCTATGCCGACGCCCTGCCCTTCGCGCGGACGCTGGTCGCGGAATTCGGCGACCGGGTGGTGTGGGGCAACGACTGGCCGCATCCCAACCACGCGGGCCCCGTGCCCGACGAACAGCAGCTCGTCGACCTCATTGCCGAGATGGCGCCGAGCGAATCCGCGCGCCATGCGCTGCTGGTCGACAACCCGCAACGCCTTTACCGATTTGGAGACCAGCCATGAGCCCGCGCTTCGAGAACAAGGTGGCCATCGTGACCGGCGCCGGCTGCGTCGGCGCCGGCTGGGGAAATGGCCGCGCGATTGCCGTGCGCCTGGCCGAGGAAGGTGCCAAGGTGCTGGCGGTGGACCGCGACCGCGCACGGCTCGAAGAAACGCTCGAGCTGGCCGGCCGGGCCCGCGCATCGATCACGCCATGGCTGTGCGACGTCACGAGCAACGAGAGCGTCGCGGCCATGGCGGCCGCCTGCCTGGACAGCTACGGCACCATCGACATCCTCGTCAACAACGTGGGCGGCTCGGCCGCGGGCGGGCCGGTGGAGCTGGCCGAGGAAACATGGAACCTGCAGGTCGACGTGAACCTCAAGAGCGTGTTCCTCACCTGCAAGCACGTGCTTCCCACGATGCTTGCGAAGGGTGCGGGATCGATCGTCAACATCTCCTCCACCTCGGGCCTGCGCTGGACCGGAAGTGCGCAGGTCGCGTACGCCGCGACCAAGGCCGGCGTCATCCAGATGTCGCGCGTGATCGCGGTCCAGCACGCGGCGCAGGGCGTGCGGGTCAACAGCGTGGTGCCGGGCCAGCTGCACACGCCGATGGTCGAGACGCGGCTGGCGAAGCAGCGCGCCGGCGGCAACGTCGATGCCCTGCTGGCCCAGCGCCAGAAGCGCATTCCGCTCGGTTTCATGGGCGACGGCCGCGACACCGCGAGCGCGGTGCTGTTCCTGGCGAGCGACGAGGCCCGGTTCATCACCGGCACCGAACTGATCGTCGACGGCGGCATGACCGCGCGCTGCGACTGAGGCTCGAGCCCCTGCAAGAAAGACGGAGACATCCATGATCAAGCGCTACCTGCTCGCAGCGGCATTCGCCGCGCTGCCGATGCCCGCCGTGCACGCGCAGCCGAAGGCGACGCGGATCGTCGTTTCCTTCACATCGGGCGGCCCTGTCGACGCGGTCGCGCGGACCCTGTCCGAACGGCTCGGCAAGGAACTGGGCAGCACGGTCCTCATCGACAACAAGCCGGGCGCCAATGGCGCGATCGGCGCCGTCGATGTCATGAAATCGGCGCCGGACGGCAGCACGCTGTGGTTCACCAGCGTGGGCGCGGCGGCCATCAATTCTTCGCTCTACGAGAAGCTTCCCTACGACATGCAGCGCGACTTCGTGCCGGTCTCGCTGGTGGTCAACAACGTCGAGCTGCTGGTGGCGCAGCAGGGCAATCCGGCCCGGGACGCGGCCGAGTTCGTGGCCGCGACGAAGAAGCGCGCCGATCCCACGCCGATGGGCTCCTCCGGCACCGGAAGCATTCCGCACCTGGCGATCGAGCAGCTCGCCGATGCGAGCGGCGCGAAGCTGCTTCATGTGCCCTACAAGGGCGCCGCTCCCGCCATCACAGACCTGATGGGCGGCCAGATCAGCGGCTTCTTCGGCGACGTGCCGGGGCTGCTCGGACACCTGCAGGGCGGGCGGCTCAAGGCGCTCGGCGTGGCGTCGGGCAAGCGGCATCCTTCGCTGCCCGAGGTGAAGACGCTGGAAGAGCAAGGCATCCAGGGCGTCGACACCAACAACTGGTATGCGCTGTTCGCGCCTGCGAAGACGCCGCCCGAGACCGTCGCGGCCATCAACAAGGCGGTGCGCCGCACGCTGGCCGACCCGGCGGTGCGCGAGAAACTGCTGAAAACCGGCACCGAGCCGGTGGGCTCCACCCCGCAGGAACTCGCGGCCATCCAGAAGCGCGACACCGAGAAGTGGGCCAAGCTGATCCGCGCCAAGAACATCAGGGCCGAATGATGACGACGAGCACATCCATCCGCGTACCCCTCGTGCAGCCCGGCACCCATCCGGAACTGGCCGAGGTCGAAGCCCGCATCATGGCCGAGCGCGGCCGCGTGTCGCTGCTCTACCAGGTGCTGCTGAACAGCGGGCCGATCGCCTCGGGCTGGGAACGCATGCTCACGGCGGTGCGCAACCAGACCGGCGTGCCGGCCGACCTTCGCGAGCTGATGATCCTGCGGGTCGCGGTGCTCAACGGCGCAAGCTTCGAGTACGACGCGCACGTGCCCCATGCGCAGAAGGCGGGCGTGAGCGCCGAGAAGATCGACGCGGTGCGCCAGGACGTGCTGTCCGGCGTGTTCGCGCCGCTCGAGCGCCTGGTGCTGGAGCTGACCGATGCCATGACCCGGCAGGTCGTGGTGCCGGACGAACTCATGGGCCGCGTGCAGCAGCACTTCGACGCCAAGGGCGTGGTGGAAGTCGTGGCGACCGTGGCGGCCTACAACATGGTGTCGCGCCTGCTTGTCGCGCTGAATGTCGCGCATTGAAAAAGGCCATTCGAATGCAGGACCTCTGGCTTCTCAGGCATGACGCATCGGTGGCGGGGCCGCTGGCAGGTTCGTGGCTGCGCGAAGCGCGACCGTGGCAGGCCGTGGACGGGCACCTGGCCTATTTCTATGTTTCGAGCCCCAAGCCGCCCGCGGAAGGCGGCGTGGGCGGATGGCGGCGGCTCGCCTGCCTGCAGGAAGTGCCGGGTGCCTCGGCCGGCCGCGTCGCCACGCACCACTACGTCGTGGAGACGGACGTGCTGCCCGAACTCGAGGACGAACTCAATGCCTGGTATGCGCAGGAGCACCTGCCCGGCCTCGCCGCCGTGCCCGGGACCGTCCGGGCCGCACGCTACATCGACCTGGCGGGCTCGCCGCGCTACTACGCCTGCTACGACCTTGCGGACCCCGGGGCCCTGGGCAGCCCCGCGTGGCTGGCGGTGCGCGCGACGCCGTGGAGTTCGCGCGTGCGGCCGGCTTTCCGCAACACGCGGCGGACCATGTTTCGCCGGGCGGCGGCCGCGTCCTGAGCTTCTTCGCGCGGCCACGGTCCGAGCGCAGCGCCGCGGCCTTCGAGAACCTCCACCACCTGGCCGATGGCGAGACGAAGCACCAGGCACGTGAGGACCGGCGTGCCCCGATGCCCGGCGCGGTCCGCGTTCACATCCGGCCGCCGCGGAATTCGCCCGGCGTCATGCCCTTGATCCGGCGGAAGTGCCGATTGAAATTCGAGATGTTGTTGAAGCCCACCTCGTAGCAGATGCTGCTCACCTGCTGGCGCGTCGACGCCAGCAGGCGGCAGGCCCTGGCCACGCGCAGGCCGTTGACGAAGTCGGTGAAGGTCTGGCCGGTGGCGCGGCGGAAGCTGCGCGAGAACGCGTTCTCGCGCATGCCTGCGATCGCGCCGACCTCGGCCAGCGAGAGCGCCTCGGCATAGTTGTCGCGGATGTAGTCGATCGCCTTGTGGATGCGCAGCGCCCGGCCGTCCTCGTCGAAGCCGGCATCGGCAAGGAAGACATCGGCCAGCAGGCGGTAGTCGCGCCATTGCGCGAGCTCGTTCAGCAGCGCGATGAATTCGGAAAATCGCGCAAGCCCGCGCAGCGTCTCGATGCGGCGCAGGCGCGCGAGCGTCTCCGCGCCGAGGCCGACGAACTGCACGCCCTGGCGCGCGCGCGCCAGCAGCGGGCCGGCATCGCCGAGCTCCAGAAAAAGCGCCATGCCGCGGCGCAGCAGCTCGTCGCTGAAGCGCAGCACCAGTGCGCCAGCGGCGGCGTCGCCCGGGGGCGCGCGGTGCTCGAACGCGAGGCTGCGCGGCAGCCGCGGACCGAGCAGCACGACGGTGCCGGGCGCGAAGCTGTGCGTCTCCTGGTCCGCGCCGCCGCCGATGCGCAGGCGCGCAGGCCTCGCGCCGATCAGGTGCAGCTCGTGTTCATGCAGGCAGCGCGGATTGCTCTCTTGCGGCGAAGGCGCGCAGGCGCCCTCGCAGTGAACCGTGGCGCAGGCATCGAACACCTGCTGGGGAGCGAAGGCCTGCGGCGTCGTGTTCAGCAAAGCCGGATCTCCAAAAAGGGGCTGGGCGAAGCGCAGCCGTCAGCCTTTGCGCACCGGCGGCGGCACCGCCGTCTGCTGCTGGAACGCGGCCAGCAGCCGGTATTCCTCGCCGAGCTTGCGCGGCAGCGAGAGGAACACCGGCAGCAGCTGCCGGTAGAGCGCGGCGTTCTTGGCGTTGGGCGTGTGGCGGTGGGTCGCGCCCACCATGCCCGCGACCACGTCCAGCGAATCGACATGGCCCAGCGCATAGAGCCCGAGCACCGCGGCGCCGAGGCAGGAGCTCTCGAAGCTCTCGGGCACCACCACCTCGCGGTCGAACACGTCGGCCATCATCTGGCGCCACATGCCCGAACGCGCGAAGCCGCCGGTGGCCTTGATGCGCGCGCTCGGGCCCGCGATCGATTCGACCGCCGGCAGGATACTGTGCAGGTTGAAGATCACGCCCTCGAGCACCGCGCGGATCATGTGCTCCTTGCGGTGGTGGATGCCCAGCCCGAAGAAGGAGCCGCGCAGGTCGGCGTTCCAGTAGGGTGCGCGTTCGCCGGTGAGGAAGGGATGGAACACCAGCCCTTCGGAGCCCGCCGAGACCCGCTCGGCGATGCGCGTGAGCACCTCGTAGGTGTCGATGCCCAGGCGCTTGGCGGTCTCGGCCTCGGCCGAGGCGAACTCGTCGCGCACCCAGCGCAGGATGATGCCGCCGTTGTTCACCGGCCCGCCCACCACCCAGCGCCGCTCGGCCAGCGCATAGCAGAAGGTGCGGCCCTCGGGATCGGTCATCGGGTGGTCGACCACGGTGCGCATCGCGCCGCTGGTGCCGATGGTCACGGCCACTTCGCCGGGCGCCATCGCGTTCACGCCGAGGTTGGAGAGCACGCCGTCGTTGGCGCCGATCACGAACGGGGTGTCGCGCGCCAGGCCCAGCTGCGCCGCGGTGTCCGCCGCCAGGCCCTCGATGTGCCAGGTGGTCGGCACCGGGCGCGGCAGCTGGTCGGCGCGCACGCCGGCCAGCGCGAGCGCGCCCTCGTCCCAGTCGAGCCGCTCGATGTCGAACAGCCCCGTGGCCGAGGCGATCGAATGGTCGACCTGCCACTGGCCGAAGAGCCGGAAGAACACGTACTCCTTGATGCCGACGAAGCGCGCGGCGCGCGCGAAGAGCTCGGCGCGCTCGTGGCGCAGCCACACCAGCTTGGCCAGCGGCGACATCGGATGGATCGGCGTGCCGGTGCGGCGGTAGATCGCCAGGCCGTCCCACTCGTCGCGGATGCGCCCGGCCCAGGCCGAGGCGCGGTGGTCGGCCCAGGTGATGCTGCGCGTGAGCGGCGCGCCTGCGGCGTCGACCAGGATCAGGCTGTGCATCGCCGCGCTGAAGGACACCGCGAGCACGTCGGCGGGCGCGGCCTTGCTCTGCTTCACGCAGCCGGCAATGGCCGCGAGCACGGCCTGGAAGATCTGCTCCGGGTCCTGCTCGGCGGCTGCGGCCTCGGGCTGCAGCAGCGGGTACTCGACTGCGTCGTGCGTCAGCACGCGCCCGGCCGGCGTGAAGGCCACCGCCTTGGTGCTGGTGGTTCCGATGTCGACCCCGATGACGATGCGGCCCATGCTTGTCCCTTGGCTTACACGACCATGCCGAGCAGCATGATGAACACGATGGCCACGACCGAGATCAGCGTTTCCATCACGGTCCAGGTCTTGAAGGTCTCGGCCACCGTCATGTTGAAGTATTGCTTCACCAGCCAGAAGCCCGCGTCGTTGACGTGCGAGAGGATCAGCGAGCCGGCGCCGGTGGCCAGCACCAGCAGCTCGCGGTTCACGCCCGGCACCATGGTGGCCAGCGGCGCGACGATGCCCGCGCCCGTGATGGTGGCGACCGTGGCCGAGCCGGTGGCGATGCGGATCAGCCCCGCCACCAGCCAGGCGAGCAGGATCGGCGAGACCTGCGCATGCAGCGCCATCTGCCCGATCGCGTTGCCCACGCCGCTCCCGACCAGCATCTGCTTGAAGCCGCCGCCCGCGCCGATGATCAGCACGATCGCCGCGGTGGGCGCGAGGCTGTCGTCGACGAATTTCATGATCTGCTTGCCGGTGAAGCCGCGCGCGGTGCCGAAGGTGTAGAGCGACAACAGCAGCGCCGCCAGCAGCGCGGTGATCGGGTGGCCGATGAAGTCCATCCAGTGGCGCACCACGTTCTTGTCGTCGAGCGCCACGTCGGCGAAAGTCTTCAGCAGCATCAGCCCCACCGGCAGCAGCACCGTGAGCAGCGTGATGCCGAAGCCCGGCAGCTCGCGCGCCTCGGGTTCGTGCGCCAGCTGCTCCATCAGCTCGGGCGAGGCCTCGCCCGGCACGTACTTCGAGATGAACTTGCCGAAGATCGGGCCCGCGATCATCGCGGTGGGCAGGCCGACGAGGAGGCCGTAGAAGATGGTCTTGCCGATGTCGGCGCCGAACACGCCAATGGCCAGCAGCGGCCCCGGATGCGGCGGCACCAGGCCGTGCACCACCGACAGGCCGGCCAGCAGCGGGATGCCGATGCGGATCAGCGACACGCCGGTGCGCCGCGCCACGATGAACACCAGCGGAATCAGCAGCACGAAGCCGATCTCGAAGAACAGCGGAATGCCCACCAGGAAGGCCGCGAACATCATCGCCCAGTGCACGCGCTCGCGGCCGAAGGCGTCGATCAGCGTGCGCGCGATGCGGTCGGCGCCGCCCGACTCGGCCATCATCTTGCCGAGCATGGTGCCCAGGCCCAGCACGATGCCCACGAAGCCCAGCACCCCGCCGAAGCCCTCCTGGAAGGACTTCATCACCAGGTCCACGGGCATGCCCGAGGTCAGGCCCAGGAAGCCCGCGGCCAGCGTCAGCGCGATGAAGGGGTGCACGCGCCAGCGCGTGATCAGAAGGATCAGCCCGAGGATCGCCACCAGGGCGTCGACGAGCAGGAACACCTCTTTGCTCATTCCGAACATGTGTATGTCTCCTGAATCCGGCCGCTTCGGGAGCGGCCGGTGGTGCCAGGGATAGCGCTATCCCGCACAATCCAAAAAAAGCCAGCGCTGGGGGTGTTCTCGGGTTTTTCCGGAGCACCAATGGCTGGGACAGCGCTATCCTAGGACAGCGCTGTCCAATTGCAGCTTGGTATTAACCCCTAGAACCTCGATCCATGGCCGACGCAACCGACCGCCCCCGTCCCCGTTCCTCGAGCCAGGTCACGCTGGACGACGTGGCCCGCGTCTCGGGCGTGAGCCCGATCACCGTGTCGCGCGCGCTGCGGGGCGCGCGCAACGTGGCGCCCGAGCTGAAGGCCCGCGTCCAGGCGGCGGTCGACCAGCTGGGCTACGTGCCCAACGTGGCGGCCCGCGCGCTGGCTTCGGCGCGCAGCTCCCACGTGGCGGTGCTGATCCCCTCGCTGACCAACCAGCTCTTCGTGGAACTGCTCGAGGCGGTGCAGGACGCGCTCGCGCCGCACGGCTATCAGTCGCTCATCGGCGTGACCCACTACGACCCCGCGCAGGAAGAAGCGCTGCTGCGCAGCTACCTCTCGCAGCGCCCGGCGGGCCTGCTGCTGACGGGCTTCGACCGCAGCGCCGCGGCCGCGCAGATGCTCGAGCGCAGCCATGCGCCCTGCGTGTACATGATGGAAACCTCGGCCGCGCCCGGCATCCACAGCGTGGGGTTTTCGCAGCGGGACGCGGGCCGCGCCATCACCCGGCACCTGCTGCAGCGCGGCCGCCGGCGAATTGCCTATGCCGCCGGCCAGCTCGATCCGCGCGTGCTGCTGCGCCTGGAGGGCTACCGCGAGGCGCTGCGCGAGGCGGGCTGCCACGATCCCGCGCTCGAACTGCTGGTGCCGGGCCCGACCTCGATGGCGCTGGGCGGCCGCCAGTTCGAGGACCTGCTCGCGCGCCACCCGGACCTGGACGCCATCTTCTACTGCAACGACGACCTCGCCCAGGGCGGGCTGCTCGCCGCGCTGCGCAGCGGCGTGCCGGTGCCGCAGCGCGTGGCGATCGCCGGCTTCAACGACCTGGGCGGCAGCGACCAGATGCTGCCGCCGCTGACCACCGTGCGCACCCCGCGGCACGAGATGGGCGAGCGCGCGGCCGGCATGCTGCTCGCGCTGATGCGCGCGGAGACCGTGGCGGAACGCACGGTGGACCTGGGGTTCGAGTTGGTGGTGCGGGAGAGCAGCTGAGACACTGGGGTTGGCCCGTGCTTCTTTCGCTTCTCATGGCTCGCATGATCCGCGGCCATCCGACCCTCCTTCACACCAGATCGGCCAGTTGGCCGGGCCACAACTGCGCGCTGTGAAGAATTCGCAGGATGCGAACGCAATCTTGCCCAACCTGATAAGCCACGATGTACGGCGTGCGGCGAACGATCAGTTCGCGCGTCCCTTCGATGCGCCCGGGACGCCCGCCCTCTGGAAATTGCACCAGCACCAACACTTGCGTGGAGATGCGCTCGTCCACTGCAATCGCTGTGCGCGGGTCGTCTTGCTCGATGAAATCGAAAATCCGTTCCCGATCATCCATCGCCAACGGCGACCACTCCAACCTCACGCCTTGCCTTGACCCGCTTTGCGCTGCGCGGCCGCCCGGCGCTTGGTGAAGTGCGCTTCAACTTTCTCGTGCGGGACGGCCGGACGCGGATCGTCCAGGGCTTCCTGCACCTTGGCTCGGAACCAGGCGTCGTGCGCCGCGACATCGACGGTCAGGCCTGCCGGCAAGGCGCCTTCCTTGGCCACGCGTGTCAGAACGATCCTCATCACGTCCGAGACGGTCAGGCCGATGTTGTCGAGCACCGCGGTGGCGCGCTCTTTCACGTCAGCGTCGATGCGGGTCTGTACCAGTGCGTTTGCGACCATTGCGGGGCCTCCAAGTCGGGGAGCAATGGACTTATTGTAATTCAAATGAATGACATTGCCCCGTCCGTCAGCCCGGCGCAGGCTCGAGCACGAACGCGAACTCCAGCGTGTGGAACGGCCCCTCCTGCAGGCTGCCCTCGGGCGCGCGGCCCGCGGGATGCGGCACGAAGTCGCCGATCAGCGTACTGCGCACGCCGACTCTTGTTTACGTCGCCGTAGAAACTCACTGCTCCCCCGCACGGCAGGGTGCTGCGGCCAACATTCGCGCAGCGCGGAGGAACGCCACCGGCCCCACCCAGCTGACGTCCCAGTGACCCGCGACCGGCACCTCTCGCTTGTGCGCGATCACCATATCGCGTTTCGGCACGACGAGGATGTATTGGCCATGCACGCCCCACGCCATGTATGCACCGCTCAGCGGCGAATCCTGCGGCTCTTCGAGCAGCCACCACAGGTAGCCGTACCCGAAGCCGCGCCGTGCCGCGTGCGGCGGGTGCATCTGTGCAGCTGGCGTGGTCTGGCTCGTCATTTGCCTGACCCAGTGGGCCGGTACGAGTTGCCGGCCGCGCCAATTTCCCTGGCGGAGCATGAGGTACCCAAGACGTGCCATGTCGCGCGTGGAGAGATAGAAGGGATATGCCAAGTGCTGCGAGCGCCGCGCGTCACCGCGGCGTGCATGACGGGCTAGATCGAAATCCTCAAGCTGTAGCGGCGTGGCCAAGTCGTCCGCGAAAGCTCGGTAGATATCTCGCCCGGTCAGGCGTTCGAAGGCGGTGCCCGCGGCGTTGAAGTCCCAGTTGTTGTAGAGGAAATAGCTGCCGGGCACGTGCGATCCTCGGGGCGGCGCAGCCGCCGCGTCGTCTCCGCCGTTGGCCGCCGCGTGGTAGACCCCCGAACGCGCGGCCAGCAGGTCGCGCAGCCTTGCATGTCGCTCGATCGGCAGCAGCCCGCCCGCGTCGTCGATGCCCAGGTCGGCCAGCGTACGGTCGAGGTCGACGGTTCCATTGGCCACGTACTTGCCGTACATCATCGAAAGCACGCTCTTGCGCACCGAGAACACGATGCTGACGGTCTGGATCGGACCCTCGCTGAACAGCACGCGGCCGTCTTGTATCGACATGAGAGCGGTCGTGTCCAGTGTGCGCACGTACTCGCCGGCGGCGTCAAGTTCGCGGCGGCAGGTACTCCCCGGTTCAGACTCAGGTGCCGCGGCCCAGGATGCTTCCGGGAAGATCACCGGCGCAGCAGGCGTTGCAGTGGTGCATCCACTGGCGAGCAACAGCGCGAGGACGTACGCGAAGCACAGCAGCCACTCCTGCTTGGGGCGCCCTCGCCTTGCGCATTCCTTTTCGACGAGTTGGCGTGAATTTCCGGCGAGAGCGTGTTCGAGAATCAGATGAGGCATGGAACCCGCCATTCTCGCGAGTCGGAGGGCCACATTGCTTCGGCCGCCGTTAGCGCGCCTGAACAGCTTCGTCAAAGCAGCTGGCGCCCAGGAGGGCGAGACTGTCGTTATGTCCTGGGTCGAGTGGCCTGACAAGGCTGCGAGGGATGCGGGGATGGCCAAGGTGACGAGCGACCCGCGAATGCAGTTCGCCAGGCTCCCGTATTCGATGGCTTGCGCCTCATCGCTGGGGGTTCTATGCCCATGCTGAAGTCCGCGAACCAGCGCTGCCGACTTCTTCGGGCAGATCCGATTCCGTACGCGTGGGGGAGACTCCGGCCAGCGGCCTTTGCGGCAGGAGTTCGCCTGGAACTGCAACGACCGCTTTGCGCGCGAGGCTGCTCCGCCCGCGACCGGACCAAGAGCGGACGCGGGTCCGCTCACTGCGGCCGGCAGTCATAGTGCAACGCCACGTTGTCCGACTCTGGCAGGCGGTTCTGGCCCAACAGCTTCCAGCTCTGCGCCAGGCCAGGCTCGAAGGTGGGTATACCCTCACCCAGCAACACGCCACCCACCAGCAGATGCAGTTCGTCGACCAGCCGCCGTGCCAGAAGGTCGTTGTAGAGCACGTGGCTGCCGTAGATCAGCAGGTCGGGGCCGGGCGTGGCTTTGAGTTGGCTTATGTGTGCCGGGGCTTGCGCCCGGCTGACCACTTCGGTGTCGGCCCAGGGCGACCCGGGGCGCACGACCAGGCGGTCGCTGACGAGCACTTTGCGCGCCGCCGCCACACGTTCGGCAATCTCGCGCTGCACCGGTTCACTGCCAGGGCCGCAGTCGACGTCGGGCCAATAGCCCTCGAACATAGGGAAGGTAGTCGCGCCGAAGAGCAGCGTGCCGGCGCGGCGCATGCAGTCGAGGTTGTGGGCACTGAAGGCGGCATCCATCGGCAGGCTGGCGAGCGCGCCGCCGGAGCCGGCGCAGTAGCCGTCGAGTGAGCTGAGGATGCTGACGATGAGCTTGGCCATGAAAGGATCTCCTGGGGTTGTGCCACGCCGCCGGCCCTTCCGGGGCGTGTCATCTACTTGGAGACAGGGCGACGGCCGAACTCATCGGCTCCGGCAGCCGCATCAGAGCAGCTCGTCGGACATGCCGAAGCGCCGGCAGACTGCCGGGTCAATGAAGCTGTCGATGGATTCGATCAACCCACCGCGCAGGCGCAGCAGCACCACGCCACCCGGCGTGAAGCGCTCGGCGCCGGCGTGCTGCATGTAGCAGGCAAAGCCAGGTTGGCCGTTCGCGCCCAGGGGATGCAGACGCCATGGCGTCTGGAACACGCGCTCGTCAAAGAATCTCATGACGAAGCGGCGGCCGTTGAACCAGGCAGGCAACGGCGGCATGGTGAATCGCGCGTCCTCGGCCAGCAGGCTGGTCAGGGCAGCGACGTCGCGGCGTTCCCAGGCGCTCATGAAGCGCTGCAGCAAGCTGTCGACGCCTTGCGCCCCGAGTGCCTGCACGTCGGCCGCTGGTGCGCGCTCCTTCACCGTCTTCTGCGCGCGCTGCAGTGCGCTGTTGACCGACGCCACCGAGGTGCCGAGCATCTCGGCCGCTTCGGCCGCCGAATACTCCAGCACCTCGCGTAGCAGCAGCACGGCGCGCTGCGTGCCAGGCAGGTGCTGCAGCGCGGCCACGAACGCGAGAGCGACCGACTCGCGCCCTTGCAGCGCGGTGGCCGGATCTTCCGGATTGCCGATCCACTCGACATCGGGCAAGGGATCCAACCACACCGGTCCGGCCACCGGCTCACCCAGTTCGGCCGTGGCCTGCAGCGGCGCTCCATGGTCGGGCGATGTCATGCGGCGCGGACGCTGCGAGATCATCCGAAGGCACACGCGGGTGGCAATGCGGTAAAGCCAGGTGCCGAGCGCGCTGCGTGACTCGAAGCCGGCCAGGCCGCGCCAGGCGGCAAGCAAGGTCTCCTGAAGCGCGTCGTCTGCATCGAAGGCGGAGCCCAACATTCGATAGCAGTGAGCGTGAAGCTGGCGGCGACGGGGTGCCACCAGTTCGTCGAAAGCAGCGCTATCGCCGGCGCGTGCGCGCGACAGGCACTCGGCTTCCGCGACAAGGTCAGGCGCAAGGGGCATGGCACATTCTGGCGCATCACACGAAGTGAAGGCCACTGCCGGCCAGGAGCCAACGGTCGTCGTCGACGGCTTTCAAGCGCATATCCTCGCCAGACAAGACGCGCTCATGCGGCGTTCGCAACGGAAGCTCGAAGAAGGCCAGGGCGGCGCTCCAGAAGCCCTTCAGGTCTGTCACGTTGTGTGCTCACGGTGCAGCCTCGTGGGTGAGAGCTCGCGTGAGATTCCTGGGTGTCACACCGAAACGATCCAGCACGTTGCCGAGCAGCTTTCCGAAGAGCGGGTCGCTGCCAATCACCCAGGCCGCGCCGACTGCGCCTGCGTGGAATACGCGGCCGCCTTGCGGCCGCTCCCAGTAGATCATTTCAGCCGACAGACCGTCGAGCGATTCGGTGGGTCTCGAGTAGTAGTCGAGGTAGGCGTCCGACTTGCCGGGGACGCGCCGGATACCCTTGGCAATGACCTCGATGCCCTCCTGTGCGACGGGAAGGGAAGCACCCGGGGGGCTGCACTTCGTCATCTTCGCGAGCGTCGAAAGAGTCAGGTCCCACTCGTGCCCAATGGCACGCGGCAGCCCGCCACCGGGCGCATGACCGAAGGTCTCGCCCTTGCCGAGGCCCAGCGGCCGCGGCTCGTTGAAGAGTGCATGCGCCGGCAGCTCGACATGGTAGACGCCGAAATCAGCGCCGTCCGCGAAGGCCCAGCCGGCAGTTTCGAGGCCGATGATCTCACCGGCCGGCCGGCCCGATGCCTTGAGCCGGCCGCCACGCGCCCAGTCCTGGCTGTGGTACTGCTCGCCGAACACGCCTGCTGGCGGGCCGACGGCAGGCGCGGTGCCGTCGTGATCGGGCCCGTTGACCTTGCGCTGCTCCATGACGGTGAAGTCTTCGTCGCAGCTCACGCGCAGGTACATGGTGTTGCCCGACAGCACGACCGCGCTGCCACCGCGCTTCAGGAAATCCTCGAGCCCCGCCACGCCGGGCAGCGACCAGTATTCGCTGTGGCCGTTGATGAAGACGGTCTTGTAGCGCGCGAGCAGCGAGGGGTCGCGGTGCAGGTCGATGTCGCCGATCACATCGTAGTCGTAGCCTTGCCTCTCGAGCCACACATGCAGGTGGCGCTCGAGCCGCGTCCACTGGCTGAAGCCGCTCCCGGCCGGGTCGTAGAGCGCATTGGGACTGGCATTGGGCCAGGGCATGCGCAGGCCATAGACCACCGCAATTCCTCTGCCTGGTGCAGAGCGGATGGAGGGCGCTGCTCGCCTCGCACCAGATCAATGACTTTGATTGATTGGCTGGTCGGTCAATGACCACGCGCGAAGCACCTGTTCGACCCTTGACGCTGCATCTGCCTGCGGGCGCCATCGCGCATCGTCCACCACAAGAAAGTGTCGGTACTCAATTCCCTTTGCGCCCTCGAATGCTGCACGGATCAATCACCCATGCCATTGTTCGCGACATCAAAATGTACTCGCTGGATCTCTCGTCTGATTGCTCCGAGTTTCGTGTGTCGCTGGTGAATTGTTGGCCGCGCGGCAGCGCCGCCAAGCGACCGCTTCTTGTCGGATCGACAGATCGCTTCGCCCCCCGGGCCTTTGGCGCAAAGTTTCTATCCCTTCAACTGCACAGGAGATCGACATGGACGCTTCCACCATCTCAACACCGCGCTCCCCCTGGAACAAGGACAAACTCGTCGGGCAGAAGCGGCCATTCAAGCTCAAGGAAATCTGGGCGATCCGGACCCGGCTCCAGCTGTCTTGCAGGACCCGCGACCTCGCGCTCTTCAACCTCGGTATTGACAGCAAGCTTCGAGCCTGTGGCCTTGTCAAGCTACGGGTGCGGGACGTGGCCAACGGCGACAGGCCGGCAGCTCGCGCGAACGTGATCCAGCAGAAGACCGGACGACCGGTCCAGTTCGAACTCACCGAGCCGACCCGCCTCGCAGTGTCCGGTTGGATCCATTCGGCGCATCTTCGCCCCGAAGACTTCCTCTTCCCGAGCCGCGTTCATTCTTCGCCACACCTCGGGACACGGCAGTACGCGCGCATCGTCGACGGCTGGGTGGAGGAGATCGGGCTGGACTCTGCCGACTACGGCACCCATTCGATGCGGCGGACCAAGGCTTCCCTGGTCTACCGCCGCACCAGGAATCTCCGTGCGGTGCAGTTGTTGCTCGGGCATACCAAGCTCGAGAGCACAGTGCGCTATCTCGGAATCGAAGTCGAGGACGCGCTGGAGATGGCTGAGCAGACGGAAGCCTGACGAATTCTTGGCGCCCCTGGTTGACGGGCGCCAGTCAAGGGCAAGATGCGGCCATAACCAATGGGATGGACGCCCCCACCCGTGCCGGCATTGATGTGCCAAAGTGGAAGTGTCAGCAACTACTTGAACCGAAAGGGGCGTCCACCATGAAGATTACGACTGCTGGCATTGATTTGGCAAAGAACGTGTTCCAGGTTCACGCAGTGGATGAGCATGGCAAGGTCGCGTGGCGCAAGCAACTGCGGCGCGATCAGATGACGGCATTCTTCGTGAACTTACCTCCGTGTCTCATTGGCATGGAGGCGTGCGGCAGCGCCCACCACTGGGCGCGCACCCTGCAGGGCTTTGGCCACACGGTGCGCTTGATGTCACCCCAGTTCGTCAAGCTCTACGTGAAGAGCAACAAGAATGAGGTGGCCGATGCCGAGGCCATTTGCGAGGCCGTCACCAGACCCCATATGCGGTTCGTGCCGGTGAAGAGCGTCGAGCAGCAGGCCGTGTTCTCACTGCACCGAGCGCGCCAGGGCTTTGTCATAGCGCGTACGGCGCAGGCGAATCAGATTCGCAGCCTGCTCGGCGAGTTCGGCCTGCTCATCCCGAAGGGCATCTGCCACGTCGCCAAGCAAGTCCCCGAGCTGCTTGAAGACGCGAGCAACCAGCTGCCCGGAACGTTCCGCCGACTCATCGCGCGCCTGACCGAGCACCTCAAGGACCTGGACAAGCTGGTCGACGAGTTCGAAGACCAGATCAAGGCGTGGCATCGCAGCAGCGAGCTCAGCCTCCGGCTCGAGAAGATACCCGGCATCGGACCGCTGGGAGCCAGCGCCCTGGTTGCCTCCATCGCAGATGCAAACAGCTTCGACAATGGCCGGCAGCTCTCGGCTTGGCTCGGCCTCGTGCCGAGGCCGCATTCGAGCGGCGGCAAGCCAACGCTCCTTGGCATCAGCAAGCGCGGGGACGTGTACCTGCGCACCTTGCTCATTCACGGCGCACGCTCGGCCATTGTTGCGGCGCAGCGCAAGGTCGTGAACACCAACGTGTGGTTGGCTGGCCTGCTGAACCGACGACATCCGAACGTGGCTGCTGTGGCACTGGCCAACAAGAACGTGC
This sequence comes from Variovorax sp. VRV01, assembly GCF_014852545.1. Taxonomy (NCBI): domain Bacteria; kingdom Pseudomonadati; phylum Pseudomonadota; class Betaproteobacteria; order Burkholderiales; family Comamonadaceae; genus Variovorax; species Variovorax sp. VRV01. Next base: position 6,146 of record NZ_JACVBS010000020.1, on the reverse strand, counting down.
GAACGGTCTGGGCACTGCTGGCCCACGGGCGGGAGTTCCGACCTAACTACGTGCCGCCTCAGCTCGCTGCGTAGCCGACCCAACCCATCAACACAGAAGGCAGGAGACTGAACCACCGATTGCTCAGGCAATCACGCAGTGATGGCAAGACAGGTAAGACCGTGGTTGGCGAAGCCCAAAACGTCCGGGGCCGTCGGAGTGCGGACAACCGATAGAGGAGCCAACCAGCAAACCCCATCAGGGACAGCGGCGAAAAGCCGCAGCGAAAGTCCGAATGTACGGGTGCAATCGAACCTTCAAGTCATCAATAACTGAATGCCTGGCATATTGGGGAACGTCCATGTACGGACTTTCAATCTCGCCGTTCGATCGCCGCGGCTCAGCGGACAATGGAGCATGACCTCCGATCAAGAGAAATCGACCGTCTGGCCCGAGTTCATGGGCGCCTTGGAGCCGGATGCGTCGGAGAGCTCGGTTCCTGCGTCCGCGCCGGCCGACGTCGCCGTGTCGAAGCCGGCGAACGATCTGCCGGCTTCGGTCTTCGCCTGGTCCGGAGAGTGGTCAGGTTGGGCCGGCCAAGGCCGCAGCTACGACGTCAAACTGACCGTCGAGAGCCTCTCCCCGCATGAGGCCACGATCGTGTGTGCGCGAGCCTCCGACGTCCAAGGTGCTTTCAGCGAACGTGTGCTCGCCCGTGTTCACGGGGATGAACTCCGAGGCCTCCTGAAGAACGGCGCAGACATCCGTTATCGGATGAGAAATCCGGATGTCATTGAACTTCTGTTGCGCGAATTGGATGGACGCTGGATCGCCGGGGTCCTGTCAAGGCCAAATGCTGAACAGCAACAACGAATCAATGAGCGCGTGCCCACCCGGATGGTTGAAGGCGGCGAGGCAATCACCCTCGAGATGGTGACGTTCAGACCGGGTGGCCGGGGTCCCTTCCCGACGCTGGTTTTTCACCATGGTTCGACTGGTGATGGGAACGATCCCTCGCTGTTTACCAGCACGGTGACCAGTCCGGCATTGGCGAGATACTTCAACGATCGAGGCTGGATGGTTGTGTTCCCACAGCGACGCGGTCGCGGAAAGTCGGGCGGCCTTTACGACGAGGGCTTCGAACCAGATCGGTCGCGGTACTCCGACGATCCCCGATACGCCCTGCCGGGCTTCGAACATGCGTTGGAAGACGCGGCATGCGTCGTCGAGCACTTGCTTGCGAGGACTGACGTGGACCAGGACCGACTGCTGATCGGCGGGCATTCGCGGGGAGGCTTCCTCGCCTTGGCATACTCTGGGGCACGGCCGGAGCTCTTTGCTGGGGTCCTTAATTTCGTGGGCGGCTGGGTCGACGAGCACGGGCCCGCATCCGAGATGATCAATCCCGTGATCGCCAGGAGGGGTGCCGCATTTCCCGGGCCTACCGTATGGCTGTACGCGCAGAACGATCCCTTCTACAGCGTCGCTCACAGCCGCAGGAATTTCGATGCCTTCGAAGCCGCCGGCGGTCAGGGGCAGTTTGAGACACTGCCGGGGCAAGACGGTCATCACATCCTTTCCTTGACCGGCCTATGGGGACCGGTTGTGGATGGCTTCCTGGAACGCGTCGGCAAGTTGAATGGCCGCCCGCCCGCGCCGAACTGACCGGTGAGCGCGATCACGTCGATGATCGCTTTTCGAGAATATGAATAGTCGGCTCAGAGCGCTCCGTGGCCGCAGAGCTTCCGGCTACAGTCGGCCACTAGCGGAAGTTCGCCCCAGCCTCGAGAATCAGCTTTATGACCTTGCAACAAGCAAACTTTGGGAGCCGTTCGCCTGTGCATCTCAGAGTGCGTTGAAATATGTCCCCTGTCGCCCAGAGCCCGCCAGTCGCCTTCTGTCCAAATTGCAATGTGGGTTGCTCGGCATTCGCCGAGCACTGCTCGAGCTGCGGTGCTCTTTTTGGACCAGACGCTGTATGGAAGCCAGGCTCTGCTCCAGACCCACGGCCTCAAGCGCGTCCTGCTTCCCCCTCCGCGTTTGCGGCCGTCCTGTTTTTGGGCGTGTTCCTCCCACTGCTGACGATGGGAGCTCTGTTTTTTGCGGAGAAGGTCTTCGGTATCGGCTTTGGAATTCGAGGACCAATAGTTTTTCTCATCTGCTTGAAAGTCATTTTTCTGAGTTTAGGCGCCTGCTTTTTCGGTGTCGTTCTCATGGTCCTAGCACAGCTGTTCATCGACCGTAGCGCCTAGAAGCGATGCAGCTGGCGCTGCGGGGCCCTTTGCACCGGCGCGCGTGGGGCTACAGTCGGCCAGGAGCCGACGTTCGACGGCGTCTCTCAGTTGCGCCGGCTTCCTTCATTTCACCGAAACAAGAACATGCCCAATTTTGATGATGCGTGGCCTTTCGAAGACGCTCCGAATCTCGCATGCTTCACCGTGAAGTCAATCATGGGCGAGGCCGCACCAATTCTCCTCGTGTACCACGATGAGGACGATGGCGCTTGGCAGATGCTGCCCGACAATGGTGCCGATGTTTCAGCAGCGATGATCGTGGCGCTGGAGCAGTTGTTAAGGCTTGACGAGACTCTGGTTGAACTTGCAAACCTGCCATTGGGATGGTCTGCCTGGAGGGAAAGCAAGACTTCACCATGGATACGCCAGGCCAAGTCGGAAATGCCTGTTTAATTGAAAAGCTCAGCTGTCGGCCCCGAAGGAGACGTTCGTGAAGCGCCTAGCTTTCCTTCCGAATGCTGCACCAAATTTCGCTTTTCTCTCGCAAACGCCCCATGACGGAAAACATTGACGCATTTGCCGGACAGCCTTCATGGAAACGTCCGCTGCCTGGCGCAGGTTCTAGTCATGTTTTGGTTGATCTAAAGGATGAAATAGATGTCCGCTTCATATGCGATGTACTCACCGACTTCATGCAGCGAACCGCAGGTCGTCCACTTCCGAAGTTCTCAAGCAGATTTTCACCCGTTTCACCCCAGGCTTGTCTAATCTACTTGCTGACTTCGGGTGATGACACAGTCTTGTTGCAGCAGTTCTTTGGCTCCTTTGGTCATTCTCCGGTGCCGGGCCTCAGAACTCAAAGTCTAGGAATCGGAGGAGGTCAGAGCATCAGATTCATTGATCTTGCGGAACCAGGAGACTCGACACCCTATCTTGAACTAGATGCAAGGAGCGAGGTTACTTTGGTTCGCGGAGCGGAGCGTGTCGAGGGACCGCGACCAGATCTGGCGCTTGAGTTTCGGTTCAAGCCACCCAGGCGCCAGCCGCGTGGGAGGCAGTTCCTGTTCGATCTTTATGTCAGCAGCTACTCACCGACAACGGCAGGGTTGACCACACACCTCTCGCCAAAGTGGTGGTCGATGAATGACGCATACGAAACGTTGCGAGCCGCGCGCCAGCAATCGAAAGATTAGTAGCGGCCAGGACCAGCCGCTCGAGCCCGAGGCAGAATTTGGCTGCGGATTCAACCGGTCGATGCAACACACTGACTGAACATTTCAGCCGGTGTCCGATAGCCAAGGGTCTTCCTCGGCCGCTCGTTCAATTGTCTGGCCATGGCGTTGAGCTTGGCCTGTGAGTAACCCGAGATGTCGATGCCCTTGGGCAGGTACTGCCTGAGCAAACCGTTGGTGTTCTCGTTGGTTCCTCGCTGCCAGGGATTCTGAGGATCGCAAAAGAACACCTTGATGTCGGTGGCGAGCGTGAAGCGCTTGTGTCCAGCCATCTCCTTGCCCCGATCCCAGGTCAGCGATTTGTAGAGTTCCTCGGGAAGTTTACGAGCATGCTTGACCAGGGCGTTCACCACAGTCTCCGTGTCCTTGCCATCCAGCTTCACCAGCATGAGGTAGCGTGTCTGGCGCTCCACGAGGGTGGCGATCTGGCTGTTCTGACTACCGAACAACAAGTCTCCTTCCCAGTGACCAGGCACAGCTCGGTCCTCGACAGTCGCTGGGCGCTCGCTGATGGACACGGCGTCCACGATCTGCCCGTGAACCTCGGTTTTCTGGGTGTAGTGGCGTGAGCGACGCATCCCTCTTGTGCGCCTCAGGTGCTGCAACAGCTCCTTCTTCAAGGCGCCACGCGCTTGGATGAACAGGCTGCGGTAGATGGTCTCGTGTGACACGTGGAAGCGCTCGTCGCTGGGGGTAAGTATGCTTGAGCCACCCGGCAATCTGCTCTGGCGACCACAGCATCCGCAGCTTCCCGCTGACGATTCCCGCGAGAGCTCGATTGCTCACTAGTTTGCAGACCTTGGGGCGGCAGGCTCGAGTCCAAGCGGCACTGTCGGCCTCAATTGCACGGTAGCACTCTGCTCCCCCGTTGCGCTTGAGTTCACGGCTGATTGTCGAAGGTGCGCGACCCAGGCGCGCAGCGATCGAGCGGATCGATTGCCCTGCCACCACCAGGCGGGAGATCTCCTCCCGCTCAGCCAGCGAGAGCGCCACTGGCGAGCGACTTCTTGCAGGAGGTCGGATTCCACCGGTGCGCGCGAGAATGCCTTGCACCGATGTGTGCGCCCGATTAAACAGATGGGCAATCTGGTGGAGCGTCCACCCTTGCTTCCAACGCTCCCACATCAGCGACTTCTGCTTGTCCGTGTAGTACGTCCTCGTCCGGTACTTCATCTGCAACACTCCTTCTGCCTTGGCAGTGGTTAGTGTGTGTTGCATCGACCGGTTGAATCCGCACCCGTGAGCGGACGTTCGCCCGCCCAAATCCGAAACTGGCCAAGGAAAAGGCTCATGAACGAGATACCCGCCGAAGAAGTTTCTAGATGCCTTGCGAGGCTTGCCCAGGGCGACAAGCTCCCGTTGTTGCTACGCGAGCTCGGGCAGCGGTACGGCGCAACCAAGTCGGCTCTCGGATTCTTCGTCACGGACCTGGTCAGCGAAGGCCCTTTAGAGGCCGCGCAAGCAGTTTGGACGTGGGACGCCGCCAGCGTAGGCAAAGGACTGAACGATGATGACCTCGTCGCTGAACTGAATTTCTTGAATGTGCGTTTTCGCGAGAGTTGACCGGTCGTCGCTATGGCACAGTTCGGCCAGAAGCCGTCATTCGCCGGGCCGGCGACAATATCCGTCGCAACCGGGCATTCAACAGGGGAGGACGCCGATGTGGAAGCGCATTGATGTCGACAGGACAAAGCAGTATCAGATAGCTCTCTGCCAGCGACCTGACGGTCACCGGAGCCAGGAACTCCATTGTTCAGGAGCGCCCGCCCTTCCAACGAATGCCGTCTTCCTCACAGAGATAGCTCCTATCGACTTAGTGATGCGAGGTGACGTCTGCGGAATCGCAAAGGTGGTCAAGCTTGACACTGGGCAGGGCTACTGGGTCGACGCCCATGGGCTTTGGCTCACCAATGACGAGGTAGAAGCATTGTCGGAGGAGCGCGAAGTACCTTGGGTAAATGGACTTGCAGCACATTTCGCCCCGAAGTAACTGCCGCATTCGGTCAGAACCGGGCGGTCGGCTGTGCCGCAGAATCCGCGGGAATGCGGACGCTCGGCGACCACGACCGCTGCAGCAGATTCGACCAACAAAACGAGCATCGACATGAACCCATTTCGCTGGTTGCTCAATCTCAGCGCCGCTGCAGCCGAAAAGCGCGGAGGCCAGCGAGACCCGTGGGCCTTTTCGTACGACTCGTCGGTTGACGCGCGCGAGTATGAGGAATTTATCAAGGTCGATGGCGCGGATCTCTTCGTCGGCAATCGCAAGTGGCCCGAAAGGTGGGGCGAACTCTCTCCCCAGAGGAAGCGCTATGCGAGAGTTGTCGAGGCGGACGATGGAAGTCAACGCCTGAGCATCTACGAGCGGCTTGATGCCCAACGGCACGAAGTCGAAGGTCCTTCAATCCTCGAATTGCTAGACGACGCGAAGGTCATGGCTCGGAAAATGATGGCGACATATTGACCGGCAGAGGTCGGCCAGAACCGGTCCTTCACCGCGCGGTCAAATCCGGTCCCGTGGGGCCCTAGGTTAACGAGCAAGGTTTCCTGTTTCTAGCAAGGGAAGTGCTATGAATTTCGAGTCGCTGCTTGGGCGTCAGTTGAAAGACGACGAGGTTGTCGAAGTGTTGGAGGTGCGGGACATGCAAGTCGTCTACGACTTCGACCGAACACACGAGAACCTTGAGGATGTTTATTGGGC